>JBKHGK010000267.1:0-3089 GCA_046539705.1 Candidatus Brocadiia bacterium
AGAAACGCCTCTGCGCCCATATATCACACTCCACGGGACCTGCTCCCGTGGTACGTGATGTCTCAACGCGTCGTAAATCCACAACGATGTAAACACGGCCGAAACGATTCGTAACGCGCCGCGGGCGCAGGACCCGGGGAGGATTTTCGCGCCTGAACTCGCGAACCATGTTCCATGGTACGTTGGCATTGTGGTGCCATGCCATTTTCCTGCGGAGCAGGTGTTCTGAACATCCGCAGAAACCCGTCAGAAAACCCCGCTGTTCGGCGAAGATCTTCCTACATTCCCCTCTCACGCAGTTTCACCGCCAGCGTCTTCCCATCAACACACTCCGCTTTGACCACCACCCGCTCGTCGTTGTATTTGTGAACTGAGATCGATGAATTCGTCTCCACCGACGCCCACTGTCCCCGCAAATGCACCCGCACCGTATGGGATTCCCGCTCAACCCGGCAATCTTCCTCGGACAAAAACCCCATGTTTCCCCGCTGGGGCAAACGCAGATTCGGATCCGCCAGTCGCAGAACAATTCTGTCGGTTCCACAACGATAAACCATAGCCGTGATGGGAGTATCCGTCCGAGCAATAAGACCGTGCGGGCATTCACGATCGGGCGTGAACAGGGCGTACGCGGTCACCCCGCGCTCTGTGTGCTCCACAACATGCGCGTGCTGATCTTTCTGCAGAACGGAATACGGCGGGTCAAAGGCATATTCTTCCACTGCTCCCGCGTTCGTCTGAGGCAGGACGGCGTATTCGTAACTCGCCCTGTCCGGTGCAGCGCCGTGATCCAGCCAGGCGGTTGCATAATCTCCCTCCGTCGGGCCCTTGTTCCCGGCCGTACGCGAGGTCTGTCGATCGCGTTTCATGTGGATCGACTGACATGGCGCCACAATGTATCCGTTGTCGTAGGGATCGACCATCGTCACCGGCTCAGCTCCTTCTATATGTCGCTCAACCCCAAAATCGTTTTCCTTTTCGGAGTTGAAAACCATCGTCATATTCGGATCGGGCATGTAACATTGAAACAGCGTGGTTTCGACGCAGTGATCCTGATCATCACTCTGAATACTGCTGCCCAGACAAATGATCTCGTCCCCGAACACAAAATAGCTCTTGATGGCCCGGAAACTGTGATCATGACAGGTATCGTGCAGCTTCATCGCAATCATACCATCCCCGTTCTCGCAGTCCACTCCCCCGAGAAACGTCTCGTCGGAGAACCAGCGGCATTCCCATGACTCGGTGGGCGAGTAGAGCTCGTCCAGTTCCAGATGTTTGGCCGTGGTGCCCGGCCAGCGTGACCAGTCCCAGCCTCTGTCCAGACAACACCCCAGCGCCGCGGGTGCATCCGGCCTCCCGGTCGCCAGAATCTGAAGACTTCCGTTGCTGATGAAACGGCTGTAGACGTTTTCCTCCACGTCAGCCCACATCCCCGGATGACATTCGAAATCCCACACGTACTGGCTCCAGCCCTTGATCGCCGCCAGCCAGTTGTCCTGCCGCGCGACGGCCAGACCACCCCACGGTTTCATCCAGACCCCGTCCGGCTTATCGGCCGGTTCAATATCCTTCGCGGCGAGTTCTTCCAGCAAACACCGCCGTCCCGGCGTTTCCTTGCAGAGAAAATTGTCGTACAGTTTGACCCGCAAAGCCTCCTCGTGCAGCTCACATTCCGGATCCCACAGCCGGGCGAACAGGCCGGCCATATCGCCCGCGTTCTCGTCGTCGGCCAGCGCCAGGAACGCGTAGGACGCACACATTCCATACCATTCGGGCTGTTCGGTGGAATATTTCTCGTTCCCCAGCATCCGACCGCGCACGGCGTGGGGCAGTGAATACCCTTTGGCCAGCAGGAATTGAGTGCGCAGAGCATGGGCCAGATTCTCCACCGCCCACGATTCGGGATAATAGGACGTCCCACGCGTCAGATACATCGCAAGGGCGGCCATCTCGTAGGCCGAACCGGTGTAGGCCCCCTTGTAGACGCCCCGATGATGCCATCCGATGCCGTCCGGTTTGAAAACTCCGGCAAAACGCGGTGAGATTTCCAGAGCACTTTCAAACCAGTCCTTCCAGCTCCGCAGGTACTGCACCTGCCGGGGCGACTCCGGCAGGGAGAGGATCACGGGGATTGAGGTGAAGAGGGTACTGCGGAGCTCATCCGCATTGCTCTCCTGATAACCCTCATCCTTCGCCCGAAAGGCTTTCCCGAAACTCAGATACCAGAACGCCGCATCCAGATGGTCCGCCAGACGGCCTTCTTCCCGCAACACTTCACGCATCAGGTAGAGGCTGTGGCAGTAGGCTCCGAACTGAAGCCCATTCAATCGAAGCGTCCCGCCGGAACTCCCCTCCGCCCATCCCTGGTCATGGACGTAATCAAACAGATTTATCACGGCCTGCCGGCTTTTTTCGTCACCGTCATACGCATATTGTATCGCCAGGGGAAGCATGACGTTGTAAAACACATGGTAAAATGTGCCCGGCGCCCGGCCCATCGTCAGCCCCGGTCCCCTGATATTCCCGTCCTCATCCACCTCCACATCCAGATCCCTGTAATTGTCCCAGCCCTTTTCGATGTAATCCTGGACCTGCTCGACCGTCGGATCGGGAAGCTCACTGATATCGCCACTCGGAGATCCGAGCAACCATTTCTCATACCGCCGTCGGATAGACTGGATCTCGTCCCGGTCCTCCTCCGTGACCGAATCCGGCAGGGGACGGCGGGGCTTCTCCCGGCTGGCCACCAGCGGTTCATGGCCCCACCAGCCGCCAGTTTCCCCCTCAAACTGCGGCATCTGATAATCTGCACTTCGCGGGGGTGCCTCCGACAAAAACTCCACGGCATCAAAATACAGCTCTCCCCGTTTCACACTTTCGGGCCCGCGAAACTGGATGATCTTCGCCCGGTTGAGTGATTCTTCAGTCGCCTCCTCCGTTCGCCCCTCTTCCAGCGCCAGCCAGCAGGCGCGCCAGCCTTCAAAGTCGAGATGGAAGCGGAACCGAAATGGTGCCGATCCGCGCTTCAGCTGCTCCACGGAGCCGAGCTCAATAACAAGATCATCATCGACAGCATCCTCGCTGTA
>JBKHGK010000268.1:0-3088 GCA_046539705.1 Candidatus Brocadiia bacterium
TTCCTCCTCCGTTGATTCCGTGTCGGACTCATCCTCGGATGGGGAAGATGTTGGTTCGTCGTCCTCTTCATCGTCTTCAGGTTCGATGGTTCTGCCAGTCTCCTGCGCAACCTCGCCCGGGTCGCGTTCCTGATCTTCAGGGGCGTATAATTCCATCAGCAGATACCATCCGCCGAGGATGAATGCGCTGATGATGAGAAACTGCACAAAACTTTTTCTGTCCATTATTCAGTTACCGGTATCCATGGGATAAAAAAAAACGGGGCTCGATTCAGGTCATTGACGTGTAAGGTCAAATACAAAAAGCGCATAGGGTATATCCAGCGAATTATCGGCCCTCGAGGAGCCGATCGGCGAGGAACGGATCAAGCTCGGGTATGGCTCTGATCTTTTCGGCCGTTGTTTCGACAGGATAAGAGATTCGTCGCCAGACGAGCTGGCTGTCTTTCATCAGGATATAGGAAGCGCGTGTGTCGCCATCGCGGGATTGCCCGACGGAGCCGGGGTTGATGAAAGTTTTTTGATCGCCTATGTCGTATCTGTAGTTCAGTTCGCGGGGCGGTTGAAACTTCATATCTTTCGTCCACACGCCGCCCATATGGGTATGCCCTGCGAAACAAACGTGGTCGATGCGTGAGAAGAGATCTTCCATTTTGACCCGATCATGTATGTCCCGGGGTCTCAGATACTCACACACCGGTTCCCGCGGTGTTCCATGGAGGAACAGTCGGTCGTCCTCCTCATGCGTATATTCGATTTCTCCGAGGAAATCCCATCTTGCGGCGTTTTCATCTCTCCTTTCGGACAGCATACTGAGCTTTTCTCTGGTCCAGTCGAGCGATCCCTGGGCTCTGGTGTTGAACGAGCTTCCCTCCATTTCCACCAGCAGAGCCTCCTCGTGATTGCCTCGCAGAACTATATCGAAATCCATGCAGGCATCAATACATTCGAGTGGGTTCGGGCCATACCCGATGACATCGCCCAGACATATCACCCTTTCAGCACCGTGTTTTTCCATATCGTCAATCACGGCCTGAAGCGCTTCAATATTTGCATGTATGTCTGAAAGGATTGCAAGCACCTGTACACCAGTCTCCATTTAAGATGAGAGAGGGATCGCCAAAGGTGATCGAGCCGGCGGGGAATCCACCTGTGGTCTATACCTTACAGGAGTGACCACCCGGGAAGAGGCCCCGTCCGACCAGCATCGCACGCAATTCTAACACATCTGCGGTAAAACACTCAACATTCCTTCTTCAGTCCATGCTGTGTTCCTTCGGGTCGTGAGGGTTTTCACAGAGCTCTATCAGTATGTCGGTTCGGTTTTCGCTTTCCTGGTCCAGCTCGACCCGGCGCTGTCGGGTGAGTTCCAAAAGTGCCAGGAAAAGCCCCGCTATGCGCGAGCGGGGCGGATCGTCCCCCAGGAATGAGAGGAAACGGACCTGGCCGCCGTTGGTTTTTGCCCCATCCAGGACCTCATCCATGTAGTCTTCGATGGGGACTTCATCATAAACGATCTGATGCGGGCTGGTGTTCTCTATCTCCCGCATCACCTTCCCGTAGGCCGAGAGCAGATCCCATACACTGACGTCCTCCAGCAGGTCCTCCACGGTGATGGGCTCGAGATCGACCTCCATGTCCGGCAGACTCCGCCCGAACTGTCTGGAGCGTCTGCGAGCCATCTGTTCAAGGAGGCCGGAGGCCTTCTTGAACTGTTTGTATTCCAGCAGTCTGTGGATGAGATCATCCCGTGGATCCTCATCGTCCTGATTCTCGTCCACGTCGGTGTCGGGCAGCAGAGAACGACTTTTGATGTCCATCAGTGTTGCGGCCATCACCATGAACTCAGCCGCCACGTTGACATCGAACATGCGCATCGCCCGGAGTGCTCTCAGATATTCATCGGTTATATGGGCGATAGGGATTTCGAGGATATCCACTTCCTCGCGTTTGGTGAGGTAGAGCAGCAGCTCCATAGGTCCGCTGAACACGTCCAGTTCTGCCCGGAAGGCATCGACGGAGAGGTCGATTGTTTCATCTCCCTCCGCCGGATTCTCGCTGGTGCTGTTTTGGGGCTGCGCTGTCATCGCAGAATTCCGGAGTTCGAGGCGTAAATAAGGGGGTCCAGGCCGGCGATGAAGGACGAGACGAACCGGGCGGGAGTGATCAGTATGATGCTGATGATGGGAATGCCGAGGATGAACTGAACGCCAATAACGCCCAGGAGGATTGCCATACCGTACTGGCGGTTGAATCGGCTGTAAGCTTCGGATTCCGGATAGGGCAGGGCGTTCTCCACGATGTGATGCCCATCCAGCACGCCCAGTGGGATGAGGTTGAACAGGGCCAGAATGAAGTTGAGGAAGGCCATGAAGCCAAGAAATCCTCCGACAATGGTGACGGACCCGTCGCTGACGATCACCGACGGAGCGTATTGCTTCAGCATCCGGAGCACCAGGCACCAGAATATACCCTGGAGCATATTGGCAAGGGGACCGTAGAAGCTGGTCAATATGGCGTCTTTGCGAGGATTACGAAAATTCTGCGGATTTATGGGGACCGGTTTGGCCCATCCCAACGGCAGAAAGAGAATGGCAAGGGTGCCGATGGGGTCCAGATGTGCCACGGGGTTCAGCGTGAGCCGTCCCTGCAGGCGCGCCGTGGGGTCACCGGCCTGGTCCGCTCCCCAGGCATGAGCGAATTCGTGCAGAGTGAGAGCGGGCAGAAGAGCGAACAGACGGACGATTCCGGACATGATGAAGTCGGACATAAAGCAAAAGCTCCTGATTCTGTTGGGCGGGAAAAAAACCCGGACGTTTCCGGATGCTTGGTCCAGATGCTTGGATTCATAGAGAACATAAGTATAACCGTATCCTCGGCATGATATCTACCATATTCTGGCCTCGAACAGCTGGCGCCCCGCATCCTGTCGGTGTCCGCCGGGGCTGTGAGCGTTTAGATGGCACTATATGGGAAACCAACGTCATGGCTCTCTGATTAATATCCTCGTTAAAATGGCTGCGCAACGGGAGGGGGGCGGAGGATAAAGATCGACCGGACGTTCTTCACTCAAACCGCAGCGTATCGA
>JBKHGK010000269.1:0-3073 GCA_046539705.1 Candidatus Brocadiia bacterium
CGGACACAATCGCCGGTCGGATTGCACCTGCCATGGCGAATTCTGTCCGCGGAAGCCAGCGTGAATTGGATGATGGAGGCGTTTTCTGCCTCCGGATCTTGCGCACCGGACGGCGTCTGCTCCGCCATTGCCTGGTTTTTCAGGATTGGGATCGGGAAAGCATCTGTGGGCCAACCCTCAGTCCACCAGTTTCAGATCAAGCTCCCTCTTCGTAATATCGAGCCGGTCGACCATCACCTGCACTGACTGCCCGAGTTGAAACACCCGGCCATGCTTTTTCCCGACCAGCCGGCGATTTGTTTCGTCGAACTCATAGAAATCGTCCTCAAGGGTGGCCACCTTGATGAGGCCTTCGACCGAATATTCCTGCAGTTGAGCGAACAGGCCGAACTCCATCACGCCGGTTATCACCGCATCGAAGACCTCTCCTCGGACTTCCTCCTGTTCCAGAAAGCGGAGCAGTTTGAGTTTGACAATTTCCCTCTCTGCATCATCCGCCCGCTCTTCGGTGCGTGTGCATTCCGTTGCTATCGCCGGGGTTTCTGACTGCCAGTGGATCCCGGAGCTATGCACCGTTCCGGCGAAATGCTGATCCAGAATCTGATGGACAACGAGATCCGGATACCGCCGGATTGGGGAGGTGAAATGGCAGTATATCGGGAACTGCAGGGCGAAGTGGGGTGCATGTTCCGGTGAATACTGCGCCCGTTGCATACATCGCAGCAGTTCCATATTGACCGCCTCGGACAGGTTGGTGTCGGCCACTTCCTCCAGGAGCTTCTGCAGTTCGGACCGGTCAAAGGGGTCAATCTCCCGATCCATCACGTTTTCGATGAATTCCGCGTATGCCTCCAGATCCTCCTCCAGCGGGGCATCATGGACCCTGTATACTCCGGGCAGGTTGTGATCGTCCAGATACCGGCCGACGGCCTGGTTGGCCTGCAGCATGAACTCCTCCACCAGGTCGTGGGACCGGTCCCTTTCGGTCTGGAAAACCGCAGTCACGCGGCCGTCCTCATCAACTCGGACGTCGTATTCGGGCACATCCAGGTCGATCGAGCCTACTTCCCGGCGTCGCCAGCGGAGCGTCCGGGCCAGTTTATCCAGCCCCGCGACGGCGTCCGTTATGTCATCGGGCCATTTGGCCACGGTGCGGGCGTACTGTTCATCCTCAAGAAAAACCCCCGACCCAAAATCAGACTCTTCGGCGGGGGGGCTCCCGGCTGTGGTATCGCCCTCAAGGCCCTCAAGGATTTCCTGTACCTCCGCATAGGTCATCTCCGCATCAAGGCTCACCACCGAGCGGTGGATGGTGGTGTCCACAAGGTTGCCTTCCCCGTCAAATTCCAGCGCCACGCTTTTGGCCAGCCGCTCCCGATCCTCCGCCAGACTGAGGGCCTGCTGGGTCGCTTCCTTCGGAAGCATGGGCACAAAGTCGCTCACAAGGTAGACGCTGTTTCCGCGCCGCCGCGCCTCCCTGTCCATCGCGGATCGAGGGGACACCCAGTGCGAAACATCCGTGATATGCACCCAGACGGTCAGTGTATCCCCCTCATCATTCCTCTCAAGTGACAGGGCATCATCGCGATCCCGGGCCGTTTCCGGATCAATGGCGATGGTGGTGAGATCCGTCAGGTCCCGTCGCCCTTCACACATCTCGGCGGTGACTTCTTTGGGAACGTCACGGGCCTCCTGTTCGGCCTCGGGTGGGAATTCATGCGGGATGTCGAACTGGAGCACGACCGAGAGAAAATCCACATCCGGATCTCCCTCTTCCCCAAGAACCTCCAGCACCTCCCCCTTCGCATTGTCATCTGGCTTGTTGGGTCGGGGCCATTTGGTGATTTTCACCAGAACCTTCTCATCCGGTTCCGCGTCACCGCATTTATCACGGGGAACCAGCACATCACGGGACATATCCGGATCATCGGGGATAACACGAGCATGTTTGCCATTGGGCCGGAAAGTTCCGACCAGCTCCTCGTGTGCCCGTTCCAGGACCCTGAGAATCTCACCGGAAGGGCCAAGATCTTTTCGGCGTCGGCGTTTTTCCCCCCTGGACGTATACCGCGCCAGCACCAGGTCACCGTTCATGGCCCCGGCCTGTTGCCGTTCCGGGACGAACAGATCCTCCTCAATGCTCTCATCGGCGGGTAGAATAAAACCAAATCCCCTGGGTTTGCGTTCCAGAGTTCCCACCACCATTTCATGTTGGGCGGGATCGTCCCAGCGATTGCCTTTGACGGGGGCTGCCCGGCCGGCCCGCATCAGCTCCCGGAGTTTCTCCGCCAGCTGCCCCCATTCCTCTTTCCGCAGCCCCAATTCCTGTGCGAGCTGTTCGGGTTCCTTCGGGTTCGGCTTCCCACCACTCAGATGTTCAACAACGTCCTCTTTTTCAATCATAACTTTTCCCATTCTACGTCTTATGCATTACGGCGTTTCCTGTCGGGGGCAATGAGGGTCCGATCCGCCAATTCCACACAGAACAAATCCGATAGTTTTTGCTCCCCTCAGGAATTGGATAGTTGCCCCGCTTAAAATATCGGTCCATTATTGTACACGTATCCGACCCGCTTGGCCAACGTAAACACAAACGGGTGAGGAAGATGTCCGGGTTACTGGCCCGTTTGTCTCAGGCCGCGCCAGTGCTGGCGTCCCTCCCGCTGGGCGAACCGCCGGTCCGGTTCGACCGGTTATGCCATGTGTGCTCGGCGTGTTCGCCGTATCGCACCGGGAGTTACAGTCTGGTCCGGAAGGGGGCCGCCGGCAGCCCCGCCGTGCTGTACAGGTTGGCATCCGGGGCGTTGGCCCAGGCATACCGGAGCTCCGCTGGCTCCCGGTCCCCCCGAATGCCCAATATCACTGATTCCCCCTCTGCTCTGGCGGTAACGGGAATCGTGTCCCCGCCCTCGGAGAGAAGCTCAAACCCCTGCGCCGTATCCCCGTGGATCACGAGTCCCCCGTCCACATTCGTGAAGTGGACTCTGACCTCCTCGCTCTCCAGGCGAACGGAATCGAGCATGGGGCTGCGGGCACTGACCTCCTCGCCGTATGAATCGTGCAACGCCAGCCG
>JBKHGK010000270.1:0-3052 GCA_046539705.1 Candidatus Brocadiia bacterium
GGGTGAAAAAGGAGCCTCCTCACCTCTGCTCCCATTTTCGGCACCTTCCGCCGCTGCGGCCGACCACTTCATCTCCATCCAGAATCTCCACGATCTCGCACTGGTTCGAGCAGTCTTCACACTGAAAGGAATCCGTCACAATAGGCCGATCACAGATGCTCCTGCCTTTGAAGTCGGTGGAACTGCCGGGAGAGATCCGTGCAATCAGGGCGGCCCCATAGGCTCCCATCACCATGTTATAGCGCGGGATGATGAGATCACAATCCAGTTCCTCCTGAAATGCCCGCCGGATGCCCTGATTCGCGCTTATGCCGCCCTGGAGCACGATGGGCGGGCGTATTTCCTTGCCGCTGCAAACGTTGCTCAGGAAATTGCGCACCATCGCATGACACAGGCCCATCAGTATATCCTCCTGTCGGTGTCCCATCTGCTGTTTATGTATCATATCAGTCTCGGCAAAAACCGTGCACCGCCCCGCGATGTTGGTCGGGTCCTCGGACTGAACGGCCTTTTCGCTGAGCTGTTCCACGGACAACCCGAGCCGTCTCGCCTGGGAGTCCAGGAAACTCCCTGTTCCGGCGGCACAGACCAGATTCATGGCAAAGTCCTCCACCACCTGATCCCGCACCACCGTCATTTTGCTGTCCTGTCCCCCGATCTCGAAAATGGTCCGGACTCCGGGGTGCAGGTGAATGGTGGCCCGGGCGTGGGCGGTGATTTCATTTTTAACCACATCCGCCCCCACCATCGCGCCGACAACCTCCCGACCGCTGCCGGTCACCCCCGCGCCGGCGATTTCCGCGGCCGCCGGCAATTCGCCGTAAAGTTCGCGCAAACTATTCTGCACGACGCTGATGGGATCGCCTCCGACCCGGCGGTAATCCTCATATACCACCTCTCCGTGATCATCGATCACGACCAGGTTCATGCTTATCGAGCCGACATCGATACCTATATATGTTCTGTCGCTCATCTTCCCTCTCTCGCCTTTCGCTCCCGTAACACGTCCACAAACGCTTCCAGCCGGGTCACCACCCCGAGGTGGCTCGAATGTTCATCGAAAGAAGTCTCCAGCACCGGAATATCTTTCTCCCTGCTGATCCTGCGCAGCACCGACCGCACGCTGACCTCCGGCATGCAGGCCGACGGTGCGACGTGAATCACTCCGTCGTATCCCTGATCCGCGCAGCGAATTGTGTACGCAACCGATTCGCGGGCATGCCCTCCCACGGCGGTGTTCAGATACGGCTCTGCGGTTTTGCGAAGGCTGCGTCGGGAATGTTCGCTGAACAGGTCGATATGGAAAATCCGGCGCATTTCGGGCCCGAGAAGGAAAAAATTCCGCACCTCAACGCCCAGCCCACCCAAAATTTCCTCTATATTATGATTCAGATACCTGTCCCGCAGGACCGAGGCTTCCCCCACCAGCCCGACCTTCAGCGGTTCGCGCTCCGGGTCGGTCTTCACCGCCGCAAACCGGTTCGCAATATGGCGTTTCACCCATCGGATCTGACCGAGCGTCCGGGCCGAATCCAGATCCTTCAGGCAGTCATTCAGGATTTTCGTGGTATCTCCTCGACTTCTCTCACGGGCCCGGACGCGCCAGGCGGTTTCCTCAAGTTCATCCACCGTCAGAACCTTCAGGCGTGCTCTTGCGGAAGCTTTCAGAAACGATAGGAAGGAGGGATTAAAAAACCGGATCAGCGGGGGCTTCAGGCCGTCGTACCCCAGACTGAAAATGTACAGGTCCATGCCGTGGTCCCGGAGAATCTTCTGCTGAAGATCCCGGTAGTAGCGCAACCGACAGGTCCCACGGCTGTTGACCATCACTCCGTACTCGACCCCTTCCTGTGCGGCCTTGATGAAATGACCGGTCGAGGCTTTGAACGAAAGACAGCTGAACTCCGGGGCCGCCTCCGCCCCCAGCCGCAGAATCTCCGGCGTGGTGGCCGTCCGCGTCCAGGGCTTCACTCCCAGACATTCAACCGACGCACCGAGCGCGAGTGCGTAGTTGCCCCAGGGCTCTATGGCCAGAGATTTCATGTCCCTCACTCCTCTTTTCGTTTCCGGGCTCTGATGGAGTCGATGAACGCCTCCAGACGGGTATCAGTCCCCGTGGTGGCCGTGTGCTCATCCACGACGATGGACATATAGGGAATGCGTTTATCCCGCACAACCTGCTCATAGAACTCGCTCACTATGGAATCGCATCCACAGTTGAAGGCGGTCAGCTGGATGACACCGTCGTATTGGCCGGGATCCATCTCCTGGAGGGCATCATACATGATCGCGGCGGTATCCCATTTGATCCGGCCCTCTCCGCCCGGCGTCCGGCGAAAATCCACGCCCTCCACCTCCACATCCATCAACCCGAGCTTCTCCACGATCGGCCCCGCAAAACATGCATTATGAATGTTGTATGGATGGCTCAGAAGCAGACAGCGTTCCGCGCCACCGGCCCTGTGGAGCCGAGCCTCCTCCTGCGCTCGCTCCAGAGCCTCACAAGCAGCTTCAACCGCAGAGCCCACCGTGGACTCGTCCGCCCCCAGATCGACTCCCAGCCGGCACAGAGCCGACCTCAGGGTCTCCCTGCGCGCGTCAATATCAAGCGTCAGCACCTCCACCCGATCCCCGAACTCCGCCCGTACCGAATCCGGCACGGCCCCCAGCTTCGGACAGGCAATGTGATCGGGGTGGGTGGAGAGTATACGGGGGACAAAAACCGCATCAACATCCTCAACCAGTGCATGCACGTGTGCATCAAATAGCTTCACTGAAAAGCAGTGTTCGGATTCCGAGATCAACGATGCCCTTTTCACCGTATCCTCGGTGGTGGGGGCAGAAACGCTCACCCTGGCCCCGAGTGACCGAAAGAAGGTCTCCCACAGGCCGGGATGGAAATGATAGGTCAGCGCCCGGGGGATACCCACCGTCAAATCCATCAGTCCATCATCCTCCGCGGACGATCCCTGTCCGCGGAACGTTTCCCAACCAAGCCACTCCAGTAATGATTTCCGCCCCGTTCTTTTCACCACAACGGTCTCCCTGACCT
>JBKHGK010000271.1:0-3020 GCA_046539705.1 Candidatus Brocadiia bacterium
GCGTGCTGACGGCTCGGTCGTAGACCAAACCGGTGTTGCCGGTACTGTTTAAAACAACCTGTTGTTATAAACCTGCCTGTGACTTTGCGATTCACCTTTGCTGAAGTTGCTTTTAGAACAATTAAGGATTGAGGTTTGTGAAACATGCGGGCTAATCGGCGTGGCCATCGGGGCGCCAATCAGCACGGAAACGCGCAACATTGGAAAATGGAGACGGGGAATCGGGAAGCGTTTCTAATATGATCCAACCTCTTTCAACCGATCAACCACCTGCTGGAAATCCTCCAGACTGACGTCGTCCGGTATGGAATGATCCGAACTGAAGATGTACCCGCCGTTCTCCTTCATCACCGGCACGACCGTGTCGATGTCGTTCATCAGTTTGTCCATGTGGTGATAGTGGAGAGCGTTGATGCCACCTTTGAAAACCAGTTGATCCCCGTAGTCCTTCTTGAGCTGTACGGGGTCCATGCCGGCTTTGACCTCCAGCGGGTTCAGGGCGTCCAGCCCGATCTCGACCAGGTCGGGGATGAAGGTATTAATGTCGCCGCAGGAATGCAGGTGGGCCTTGATGCCGCGCTCGTGGGCCCAGTCGATGGCGCGAATGTGGTATGGCTTGATGAACTCGCGGTACATGTCCAGACTGAAAAACGGACTGTATTTGTAGCCCATGTCGTCCGGCCAGGAGATAGCATCGAACTCGTAACCGGCGTCCCAGATCATCTCCAGATTCGACAGCGCCAGTTCGATGCCGGTCGTGAACATGTCGTGCACCCACTCCGGCTGTTGGACCATCGCCACCAGCAGCCGTTCGGTTCCCACCGCGCGGGAATGAAAAAAGTCAAAGCCAGTGTAGAAGTTGCCGGTGATCCAGTAGCCCTTGTCCCGCCAATCGGCGTAGTTCTCCTCGAGGTGATCCCAGTTGACGCGATCTTTGTCCGGCTGAAGGCGTGGTTTGAATTCCTCCCAATCTTCCGGGCTTTTCAGATAAAACTCGATGTTTTCCGGGACGCTGCCGTGATCTTTGAAATTCTTGACTTTGGTTTTCCACGGGCTGAGCCTGATTACGTATTCGTCGGTCTCCTCAATCACTTCCGGCTCAAAGCGGGGGGAGGTATCACCACCGACCCCGGTCACCAGGTCCATGCCGAAATATTCCTGCGGCGTCACGTCCTCCGGCAGCCCCTCCTCCCGCCATCGTGCCACGGTGCTGCCCCACGGGTTGTCGTTGAAAGGGACGCGATCGGCTTCTTCGTGATTGAAGATGCGTGTATAACGTTCATGAGTCGTCAATTCTTTCATACGTGCACTCTCCAGAAATGAAAAGGGGTGTGTGATTATGGCCGCAAAAGGTTAGATGATCAAGAGTCTGATGGTAAGCATTCGGTGAAATGCGTTGGGGGCCACCACTGTGCCCTGTGCCGGTGGAGTTTTGATTCGCCACTACGAGCGGTTATCACACACGAGTTCTGCCGTTTGGCCGAACCGCCCATCCCACCGGCACGATGTAATGTAACACACTGAGAGGCGATGCACCACGTGCCGGCGGGGTGGGCGGTTCGGTCAAACGGCTACGATTTATTATGCTCTCAGCACCGTAGTGGCCAATCAGAAACCTACCGGCACAGGGCACGGCAGGGTATAAACTGATGCGCTTTACCGAATAGTTACGTTTCATCGGTGTACTGGCGGCCTGGTAGAATAATTGATGAGGGAAGTATCGCAAAGGCATTGGCTCCTGGCCTGTTTCCCACTCGACGCTGCCCGCGGTGGTTCCCTATCATGAATGCTGGAGCAATGCCGGGGGATGCGGCTGGCGGCGAATAAATGTTGTCCGTTATTTTAGTTTGAGCTTAAATGTCTTTTGATCGCGTGAGATTGTGGAAATCATGGAAACAACACAACTTGGAAGAACCGGACTGACTGTGTCGCGTGTGGGTTTCGGAGGGATACCCATCCAGCGGCTTAATGAAAACGATTCCATTAAAGTGGTCCAATCTGCACTGGATCATGGATGCACTCTTGTGGACACGGCACGGGTCTACACCGACAGCGAAGAAAAAATCGGGCGGGCCCTGGATGGAAGGGATGAACGACCGGTTCTCGTCTCAAAAACATACAGCCGCGATGCTCAGGGTGCGATGGACGACGTGGATATCAGCCGACGCAACCTGGGGACGGGCAGCATTGACGTGTATCTGACGCACAACATCGGGAGTCAGGAGGAACTCGATGAGGTGCTGGCGCCGGAGGGGGCGGTGGCCGGCCTGTGGGAAAAGCGTGAGGAGGGCGTCATTGATCACCTGGGGATTTCCAGTCATAAACCCGACGTATTGCAGGCGGCGCTTGATCGCGATGTGTTCTCGGTGATCGAGGTGCCGTTCAGCGCCATCGAGACCGAATCACGGGATGTCTTGGAGCGAGCGCGTGGCGAGGGAGTGGGGACGATCGTGATGAAACCGCTGGCCGGCGGTGCGCTGGATCAGGCCACGGCGGCCTTGCAGTTCGTGCTGGAACACCCCGTGGACTGCGTGATTCCCGGGATGCAGACGATTGAGGAGGTGGAAGAGAATTGCGCCGTCTCGGGAGCACTGACGGATGTCGAACGTGAACGACTGATGGCCCAGGCGGAAGAGTGGGGTGACCGATTCTGCCGGCGGTGCGAATACTGCCTTCCGGTGTGCCCGAACGATATCAACATTACGAAGATATTGCTTTTCGCCACGTATGCGGACCGGTATGGATTAACGGAGTGGGCGCGTGAGCGGTACGACGCGATGTCGGTCCATGCGGACGAGTGTGACGATTGCGGCCGATGCGAACAGCGGTGTCCGTATGATCTGCCGGTGCGGGAGATGCTGGCAGAGGCGGATGAGGTCTTGACGCCATCGGAGCAGGTTCGGTGATCGGGGGGATCGGGCACAAGTCCGGGTGCTGAATCAGAGGACGAGCTGGAAAGCTAACCCGCTTATTTCAAGCGCCCTCAGCGCCGGATATGCGCGGAAGGCAAAGGCGGGTGT
>JBKHGK010000272.1:0-3011 GCA_046539705.1 Candidatus Brocadiia bacterium
ACTGCGCAGTTGTGATCTTTGCGGAAACGAAATCAGCCCCTACAGCCCCTTCTGTCGCAACTGCGGACATCCGCAGGGGTCGATGCTGGCGTTGTGGGTGATGGTGGCCATTCTGATTCTGATGATCGCCTTCTATGTCGGAATGACTCTTTTCTGCATGTGCAATGTGCAGGATTACCGGGTCTACGACGGAAACGGATCGAACCCGAGCCCGCAACCGAAGACTGAGATGGAACAATCGGGGCAGAACACCCCGCAAGAGCCGTCCGAGTAGCCGTTCCTGCTGAACGAGTATGTTGTACGTTTTGTCCCGAGTTGTGGCTGGTCGGGAGATAGAGCCAGAATTCGGTCAAATGAAAAGGAGATCATCAAGATGATAGCTTACGGTCCTGTTCCATCCAGACGACTCGGGCGCAGCCTCGGGGTCAACAACATTCCCCCCAAGATCTGCACCTACTCGTGCGTGTATTGCCAGGTGGGGCGAACAATGCAGATGGAGACTGAACCCCGCACGTTTTATGAGCCCCGGGAACTCACCGGCGAGGTCTGCGAGAAGGTGAAAGCCACCCAACAGGCCGGAGAACATATCGATTACGTTAGTTTCGTTCCCGACGGAGAACCGACGCTGGATGCCAACCTGGGGGAGGAGATACAGGCGATGGAGGCCCTCGGCCAGCCGGCGGCCGTAATCAGCAATGCTTCCCTGATGTGGCGGGAAGATGTCAGAGAGCGCCTGATGAAGGCCGACTGGGTCTCGGTGAAGGTGGATGCAGTGACGCCGAAACTGTGGCGACAGATCAACCGGCCGCATCGCGACCTGGATATCAACGCGATTCTGGAGGGAATACACCGGTTTGCCGGAGAGTTTGCGGGAAAGCTGAACACCGAAACCATGCTCGTGCATGAGATTAACGATTCGGAGGAGAACGCCGAAGGAGTCGCTGATTTTCTCCGTGAAGTCCAGCCGGACACAGCCTACGTTTCCATCCCCACACGCCCACCGGCGGAAAAATGGGCGCACCGCCCCAGCGAAACGGCCGTCAACCGCTTCTATCAGATCGTTGACAGCCGGGTGGAAAACGTCGAATACCTCATCGGATATGAGGGCAATGCGTTCGCTGCATCGGGCAATGTGGAGGAGGACCTGCTCAGTATCACCGCCGTCCATCCGATGCGGGAGGAAGCTGTACAGAAACTGTTGGATCGCAACGAATGCAATTGGTCCGGTGTGGAAAAATTGAGAAAACAGGGCAAAATAAAGGTGACTGAACACGAAAATAAACGGTACTTTATGAGAACATTACCGCGGGATCACCAATGAAATTGAATCTTCAAAATTATTCTCTGAAACCCAGGCTGCTTGACGGAGGTTGGGGTACCCAACTTGAGAATATGGGTCTGCCTTCCGGCATGGCGCCTGAATTGTGGAACACGGCCAATCCGGAAACCATCGAGGCGGTTGCCCGCAGTTATGTGGAGGTCGGCAGCGAGATCATCCTGACCAACACCTTCGGGGCGAACCGTTACGTGCTGGAGCGATCCGATGCGACCAGCCGGGTCGAGGAGCTGGCCATAGAGGGGGTGAAGATCAGTCGCCGGGCAGCGGAGAAAAGAACAAAAGTCTTCGCCTCCATTGGCCCGACCGGAAAAATTGTTATGATGGATGAGATCAGTCGGGAGGATTTCCGGCGGGCCTTCACCGAAACCACCAGAGCCATCGCCTCAGCGGAACCGGATGCTATCGTTCTGGAGACATTCAATGAACTGGAAGAACTGGAAATTGCGCTGAAGGCCGTCACAATGAGCTGCAAGCTCCCCGTGGTGGCGTGCATGAGTTTCGCCTCTGGACCGGAGAATGCGGCCACGATGATGGGTGATACTCCCGAAGATCTGGCCGAGATGGCGGAGAAACAGGGAGCCGACGCGGTAGGAGCCAACTGTGGTGTGGGACCGGAAAGTTACTTGCACGTGGCCCGACGGCTCCGCGCCGGAACCGATCTTCCAATCTGGATCAAACCCAACGCAGGCGCGCCGAAAACAGATCAGGAGGGAAATACAGTTTTCCCCATCGGGCCGGCAGAATTTGGTGCGTATGGTCCGCTTTTTCTCGATGCCGGAGTCAATTTTGTGGGCGGATGCTGCGGAACCACTCCGGAGCATATCCGGGCAATGAAGAATGTTATAGGTTGATGAAATAGATGATCCTGATTTTGATGTGCAGGCGCAAGCGCAGGAAGTGCTGGAGGCGGGTGGAGAGTTTTTGGCCTGCGGGGCGTGTTTGAAATTACGCGACTCGGAGGGCTCGGAAGTGTGTCCGCTGTCCACCCTGAAAGATCAGTACGAGGTCGTGCGGGATTCCGACAGGCTGATCACGATCTGAAACGAGGGCGTTTCCTTTTATTTGTTTTGGGATCCAGATTGCAGGGATTCAAATGTCATTGTTCAGCGGCGTGAATCACCCCGTGGTCCCGGCCGCGGACAATAACCCGCTCGACATACGGGTCGGAAATAGCGGCCAGTTTGTCCATCTCATCCGGGGAAAATGGGGTTACCTCGCGCATCGCTGGATCCAGACAGTGGTCGGGTTGAAAGTTCTGGAGCGCATGTGCGCGGGCACCTTCCAGTTCTGGCGCAATGTGTTTGAGCTCATCCGGTCCAACCAGACCGGGTACCACGGTCGTTCGGAACTCGTATTCGAGTCCGCTGTTTTTGATGATGTCGATTGATGCCCGGAGTGCATCCACATCCATATCCGTCCGGGTGATGTCCGCATAACCGTCGGGATCAAGCGGGCCTTTTACGTCCATGGACAGGGCAGTCAAAAGCCCTTCGGAAAGAAGGTCATCCAACATATCGGGATTGGTTCCGTTGGTTTCCAGGAGCACTTCCAACCCCGTTGCTTTTATGTCCCGTATGAGTTCGCGCAACTTTTCGCCGTGGAGTGTTGGTTCTCCGCCGGTGATAGCCGCGCCGTCCAGCCATCCTTCCTGACTCCGCATGTAGCTGAGTAT
>JBKHGK010000273.1:0-2999 GCA_046539705.1 Candidatus Brocadiia bacterium
GTTTCGGCTTCGTCCAGAACGGCCTGGCCCAGGGGATGCTCGGAATTTCTCTCCAGTGACGCAGCCCACCTCAGCAGCTCATTCTCCTCCACGTTCTCCGCCGGTTCGATGTCGGTCACCTTCGGCTGGCCCCGGGTGATGGTTCCGGTCTTGTCAAAGACGATGGTGTGCACGTCTTTCATCGCCTGGATGGCCTCACCGGAACGTATAAGGATTCCGTTCTGAGCCCCCATGCCGCTGCCCACCATCAGCGCCGTGGGCGTGGCCAGTCCAAGCGCACATGGACAGGCAATCACCATAACGGCGACGGCCGCAAAGATGGCCAGAGTTGTCACACTGACGGCCTCGGGATCAGGCACCCATCGCAGCACCGGGCGCACCGCCAGAGTGATGCTGTGGAAAACACCGGGGAGGAGCATCCAGAGCGCAAAAGTTACAATCGACAGGCTCACCACGGTCGGCACAAAATAGGCGGTCACTTTATCGGCGAAACTCTGAATGGGGACGCGCGTTCCCTGCGCTTCTTTGACCATTTTCACGACCTGGGACAGAAACGTATCCTTCCCCACCTTCGTCGCACGCACCTTCAGCACTCCCTGCTGGTTGATGGTGGAGCCAATGACCTCCTCGCCTTCCTCTTTGGTCACCGGGATGGACTCGCCGGTGGCCATGCTTTCATCCACCGCGCTCTCGCCCTCAACCACCTCACCGTCGGTGGGGATTTTCTCCCCCGGCCGGACCATCATCACGTCTCCCACCTGGACCTGGTCGATGGACACTTCACGTTCCTCGCCATCCTCGATTATTCGAGCTGTCCGGGCCTCCATCTCCAGCAGTTTGCGGATGGCCTGGCTGGCCCGTCCCCGCGCTTTGGCCTCCACAAACCGGCCCGTCAGGTGGAAGGCCATGATCATCGCGCCCACCCCGGCGTAGTTGAAAACCTCCAGGCCGCCCAGACTGAACGGACCGGTCAGAAACGCCGCTCCACTCCCGAGCATGATCAATACGTCCATGTTGGCATTAAAGTTGCTCAGACTTTTCAGCGCGCTGCGATAGGTGGAAAAACCCGCGATTCCCAGCACCGGCACGGCCAGCAGGACCATCAACCACTCGTAGCCCGGCACGGTATACCATCCAAACATCTGCGGTATCATGAGCGCGATGATCGGGCCGGTGATCAACCAGGCAAGGACCATACGCCACTTCGCCTGGCGCATCTCGCGGACCGATTTGTCCTCGGCCGCCGCCTCGTCGCTCTCCTCCACCCCATACCCCGCATCTTCCACGGCCCTCACAAGGTCCTCGCGACTGACCCTCTCGCCGTCGTACTGCACCGTGGCCTCCTCGGTGGCAAAATTCACGTTCGCATCGCTCACCCCCTCCACTTTGTTCAGCGATTGTGTGATGCTCCGGGCGCAGGACTCGCAGCTCATGCCGGTCAGGCTGAGGGTGCACGTGCCCGATTCCCGTTCCTCCACCACGTCGTATCCAGCGCCCTTCACAGCTCCGACGAGATCATCGTAACTGGTGATTTCCGAGTTGTACTGGACGCGGGCGGTTTCGGTCGCGAAATTCACGTTGGCGTCCGCGACCCCGTCCAGTCCCTTCAGCGATTTCTCGATCGTCTGAGCACAGCCGGCACAGTGCATGCCGGATATCTCCAGCTCCTCCCTTTCCCTGGCCGCTTCCTCCCCGGCCTCTTCCGGTCCACCGGTTTCACCGGCCTCGGGCTTTTCTTCCTCGCCGAGGTATTTTTCCGGATCGGCATCGAATTTTTCTTTACACCCGGGGTTGCAGAAATAATATGTTTTCCCTTCATACTCAGTTTGCGCAGCAGCCTCATCTGGATCAACGTCCATGTTGCACACAGGATCCCTCGCCATATTCATCTCCTTTCGCTGCAGCTCTGTTGGTTGAGACGTCTTCCTTTACGCTCCTTGCTCAACACTTACCCGTCACCACCTTTCGAACCACGTGTTCGGCACCCTATATCCTACCTTGTTAGTATAGTTTAGTTGCAGAGCGAATTGTTCATTCTATCGGGGCATCGGCCCTGTCTGACTCAGGCATGATTACGTATGCCTCGCCCCATTCGGGGCTTCACGATTGCGCCCCCGGGCTCATTTCGCTCACGCCCAGGCTATTTCCACACCGCCACCGCCCGCTTTGTGGGTCACAACCCGGAAGCCTGCGCTGCAGCCGTCGTCGTGCCGTGGCCGGCCCGGTCCCCGGTTTACCGAGCAGCTCCTCGGCGTCCGCGGTCTCCGTTATGACCAGCGGCTGTTGCCAACTATTCACCGTGACCGGCCGATTCTGTATCCGCCCTCAGCTCTCTGCCGGCCTTCCGGGCATCGGCCAGATAGTCATCCCGCTCGGATATGTCCTCTTTTGCATCCAGACCGTGATAAAATCGGGACACGTCACAACCCACATTGAGAGTTGACAGCCAGGTCTTCACCGTCGTTCTGCATGACTCGAAATAGCGTCTTCGGTCCATGGCCCCCGCACAGATAAAAGCCCCCTTGCGGCGAGGTTGCGGCGGATCACCCAGACGATAGGTTCTGACCCAGAAACACTGAAAGCGATCTATAAACACTTTCAGATGGCCGGGTAGCGATGTGAAATAGATGGGGGAAGCGACAACCACATGATCCGCAGCTGAGAATGCCGCATACAAATCCTGCATGCAATCATCAATGACGCACCGCCCCGTCTCCCAGCACCCATTGCAGCTCCTGCAGGGAGTAATATCGAGTTCACGGGGCACAATTTTATCCACCTCCAGTTCCTCATCCACCTCCCGCATCCCGTCCAGCATCGCGTCAAGAAGCCTTTCGCTGTTCCCATTGCGTCGGGCGCTGCCCGCCACTGCGATCACACTGGACATCGTTGTCTCCTCGTAATGATACCAATCGAACGCCGAACGTATCCGGTAGCACGGCCAATCGTACAACCCCAAACAGGATCCACCTGATCATCGTCGTAATCGTCATCGTAAT
>JBKHGK010000274.1:0-2986 GCA_046539705.1 Candidatus Brocadiia bacterium
GCGGGACACCGCAACTGCAGGCTGTTCCTGTAGATGGCGTGCTGACGGCTCGGTCCCGCGACTGCGGGACCAAACCGGTGTCGCCGGTACCGCTGGAAACACCCTGTTGTTATAAACCTGTCTTTTAAGTTGGGATTGTCGTTTGTTGGTATTGGTTGTAGAACAATCAATGCTTGCGGTTTGTGAAATGCGGGGTGAGTGTCGTGATCGTGTGGAGGCCGGGGGAGGGGCGGGAGGAGCAGGCCAGGGTGAGTGGTTCGATTATGGGGCTCGATGCGGTTTATGAACCTCCGGCACTCAGTCGGGTTACTTCATTCGGCCAGTAGAGGTGGCACTGGCCATGTGGGTCCACGCGGTGATGTTGATCGGCTTCGAAGAGAGCCGGTTGAGTGAGGAGGCGCCAGTGGCGGTGGATGATCTGTCGGGGGACCCATCGGTCCCGGGATTCGTTCCGTTCGAGTGCGAGGTTCAGTGAGATATCGAAGTAGTAGGAGTATATCTCGGCGCCGGCCCATCTGGCGGCCTCCACAATATCTTTCCGGAGGTTTTCGTTATAGTTGGTGGCATCGAAAGTGACCTCCCGGCCCTCATGCAGGAGATTGCGCATGCGGGAGATGCACCGCTGGAACACGAGATAGTTCTGCGACTGATCGGACGGGTCACCGGTGAGTTCCTCGCGCATGCGGTCGGAGGATATGATGTTCGTGTGGCCGAGGTGATGACTGGCCCACCGTGATTTTCCGCTGGCCGGAATGCCGATGAGCAGATGGAGCCGTCCCCGGGGATTGATCTCCAGTTCCTGTTCCGCTCGTTTCCGATACCAGTCGGTATCGAGATCGGTTTCGCAGAGCTGGAAATACCGCAGTGCGCCGATAATGCGCTGCAGAGCCTGCCCCTCGTATCCCATTTCCTCAAGGGCCATGCATGACACCCGCGGGGCGGGTGGAGCCCGGTATACGCCGAGCTTTTCCGCCCGGACCCGGAACCGGAGACTTCGCCGGCGGGCCTTCTGGATGATGTCTGGGGGCAGCGATGCCATATCGGCGCCGTACAGTGCCAGAAGGCTGGCCGGATCCAGCCTGCATGCAAGCCGCCGAAAGGCGCTATCCGTGGTGGAGGAATCCGAGAAATCGGCGGGCCGACGGAAGTTGCGGATAAGCGCCGTGGCGTGCTGGCGGGGTGCGAATGGGACGCCGAGCTCTCTCATGATGTCCCGGCTGATGGACGCGCTTTCAAGCTGGTGTGGCGGCAGGCCGTCGTCGTGGTGTTCTCTGGTATCTGCTTTTTGGACTCCGACATGAAGTAGCAGAGCGGCCAGATGAACGGCCGGTGTCGGGCGCCACCAGGGTTCGAGATGGGGGTGGGGGGCGGAATGCGGTTTGACGGGGTTGCTGCGGAGGATCTGGAGTGCGCGCTGGGCGACTGTCCACAGCGGGACCCCATGGCGGTTCACGTTGAGCAGAGAGGAGAACGGGGAGAACCGGGGCTGATAGTGTTGCGCGAGTCTGCGCGGATCAGGCGGCGCCGAGCCGAGAAGTTTTGCGATCAGGTGTTTCATCGGTATCACAGGCCTGGAATATCTGATTCAACACATCCGGCGGGACCAGGGACCGCATGGGAGTCTCACCCACCGTCTGGCCGTTTATCATATAGCGACGTCTGACGCGTCCTCCCACCGAGCATGTCAGTTCGTAGGGGACGCGATCGACCTCGTCCGCCATTTCCTCGATCCTGATAGAAGAATCGCCCTGGCTGCCGTATACCACGACCGGATCACCTGCCCGGGTGTCGGGTATATCAGTGACGTCGATCAGACACTGATCCATGCATACACGGCCCACTATGGGAGCGCGGTGGCCGTGGACCAGCACCTCGCCGGTATTGCTGTACTGTCTGAGGTAACCGTCATGATAACCGACCGGCAGGGTGGCTATCATGGAATCCCGGTCGGTCGTGTAGGTATGTCCGTAGCTGAGGGGGGTTGATGCGGCCACCTGTTTGCAGAAGGAGACTTCGGTGTGGAGGGAGAGAGCCGGTTTTAGCTCGAAGGGGGTATGTCTGACTGCCGGGGGTTCCAGGCCGTAGAGCACCAGGCCGGGGCGCACGCAGTCGAGGTGAGTGCGGGGCATGGTGAGGGTGGCGGTGCTGTTGGCGACGTGGAGGAGGGGCGGTTCAAAGCCCGATGCTCGGAGGTCGTCGACAATTCCCATAAAAAGGGAGAGCTGATCGTGGGAGACATGCGGGTCCTCGGAGCAGGCAAAATGGGTGAAGATACCCGTTATTTCGACCGCCGGGAGGCGGTTGATACGCAGAACGGAATCAGCGGCCGTTGCGGGGTCCAGTCCTACCCTCCCCATGCCGGTGTCTATATTGGCATGCACGTGAGCGGGGAGTCCCAGCCTGCTGGCCTCCCGCGAGAGGTCCCGGGCGAAACTTTCATCACAGACGCACACGGATATTCTGTGCCGCAGAACGGTTTCTATGTCGGCCGGAGGAATGGCCGTCAGGAGGACTATGGGTTTTTGGATACCGGCTTCGCGCAGTTCGACGCCCTCTTCGGTCATGGCGACGGCAAACATATCGACGCCGGCGGCGCTCATCGCCCTTGCTGCTGCCGGAGCTCCATGGCCATAGGCATCCGCCTTGACCGCTGCACAGATCGCCCGGTTCCCCACAAACTTTTTCATTTCCCGGCAGTTATGCATGATGGCATCCAGATCGATGCGCGCATAGGTAGGTCTGGCCATGTTTCCGCCTCCATGATGATGGATATATCTCCAACCTCCACATCACAACTATATTGGGTGGCGGTTTCGTGATTCAACGCGATCTGGGTGGTTTTGGGGAGAAACGCACTGAAAGGCGACGGAGAGGAGTCGGCAGGCAGAAAAAAATGTGTTGAAAATAGATGGGCCGGATGCGCAAACCGGGATAATCCGTATATTTCACGAGTCGTCAGTGCGCCAGATATGAGAACAGTCAAAGG
>JBKHGK010000275.1:0-2979 GCA_046539705.1 Candidatus Brocadiia bacterium
GATGCAGATGGGCGGTTCGGCCAAACGGCTATGATTTATTAGGTTTCAGCACCGTAATGCCCAATCACAAACTACCGGCACAGAGCACGGCAGGGTATACACTGACGCACTCTATCGAATAGCTGCGAGAGCCCCGTTGAAATCCCTGGGAGATAGTAAATATTCAGTACGCCACACCGTCGAACGACATCTTTCAATCGTCCAGTCCAAGTTCCTCAAACATCTTTTCTTTGGGGGCCTCCAGCCTCATCCCATCGGGTCCTTCCGACGGGGCGAAAGAACGGATCATTGCTGCCACCCGTTTCTTTCCACTCTCGGTCTCGCAAACCTCCCGCGGAGTTTGGCCCTTAAGTGAGGGGCAGGGAGTATCCAGCCAGTCCATGTAATACTGGCGGACGTCTTTCTCAACGAAGTCGCGTTCCTCCGCGGAGAGTTCCTCCACTGCCGTATCTGTATCCTCACTGGCCTTCATTTCATTGATAAGATCTTCCTGAGATATTTCGACGACATCTGATACCGTCAATCCCTCTATCCTGGTTACCATATCCTGCGCCATGTGCAGTCGTTCTATGGAGTTCACCTGCATGCAAAACAGCTCATCGCCCTCGTCAAACCACATGCGCGCAAGCGCATCGCAACCCTCATAACCGGGCCCTCCGGACCAGACGTAGAAATCTTCGGTGCGCTCCACATCATCCCGTTCATCCAGCTGTTCCCGCACAATGTCAGGGTCGGAGGTTTCACATGCAAGAGCTAAAAGGCGGACATCGGTACCGTCCACATTCGTCTCGGTCGGTGGTTCGTGATCATCCAGAAAATCCCAGAGATGTCCGAACAGCTCGGGGTGTTCTTGAACGCCGGTTTCGGTGAACTCCATCCCCTCCTCATCCAGGAACTGCAGCACTGCACCAGTTTCTATCGGCATGATGATAGGCCCGACTATGCCTATGAAATTATAATCTCCCGCCTCATACACTCTCGCACACAGGCAATCGCCTACCTCCGCACTCTGCGTCAGGGTTGCATCATACACCGTTTTTCGGCCACCCAGCAGGACGTCTCGCATCTCGATTTTGCCCTCTTCCCGAAAAACCTCCTCAATCAGCCACAGGCTGGCAAGGGCCTCCATACGGTTTTCAAGCAACTGCGCTTCCCGCGGCGGAAGATCCTGCCCGGACAACTTTTCCGCATAGGTGTCGCTGTTTGCTTTCGGCCGGTAATCCATGGCGCACCAATCGAGAAAGCTGACAAAGATCAGCTCATTGCCCCGGTCCATCATCCGCTCCCCCGTCTTTTTATCTCCAAAATACCGCCCCAGAGCCCAGGCGCCCGGCCCGCCATCCAGCACCATTTCCCCCATCCGGGCACACAAATTCCCGTCGACCTGTTTCCATGCCCGGAGTTCACCCGTTGCCACCCCACTGTCATCGGCACCGCCAAACTCAAACTCCCCCACATCCCCCGGCACCTTCGGATCCAGCATCTCCTCCTCAAGCCCCAGGTCGGGCATAATGACCTCGTAGATTTCCTCTAAAAGTGGGTGGCTGGAACGAAAATCGCATTCAGTGCCCAATGATTCCAGGGCTGGTTTCATGTAGGAGAACAGATCCCTGTTCGTCATGGTAAGCCTCGTCGGCACTCCCGACTCCACGCCGGGAATGTCGGTCTCCCCGCGCATGAAGTCAAAGAGAAGAGAGGCCGTTTTTTGTGGATTCCCTCCCGGCACGGCCTCACATCCCAGAACCATTTCGGAATCCTCATCGGCGGCCACCAAAAGTCCCATCATGTCGCCCTCCTCCAGGGCGACCGGCAACATCCGGAGACCGACCAGCAGGGTGCAATCCCGCTGGCTCAGATCCCAGAGATCCTCAGGTGGCGTCAACAGGGGCTCTATCCGACCAAATTCCTGCCCCTCAAAACTCCGCCATTCGGTCAACACGCGCGTTTCGTCCCCACCGCTCTCATCCACCACGAGGGTGAGGACATTGCCGGGTTCCTGGATCGTATTCGGTTGCAGCAGCGCACGGGAATAAGCCCGAAGAACACCGCGTGTCACCTGGAGCAAAGAGCGTGCTTCGCGTGGATTCGCGTCGCGGGCCATCTTCCCGGGTTCTTTCACCAGGAAAACCGGAACTTTGTTCGTGGGGTCCGGGTTGCGTCCGGCTTTCTCCACCACGTCCAGTTGACCCGGTTGCAGATCGCTGAATTCCTCATAGCTCACGCTCATCATGTTGATTTTATTGATCTTCTCTTCGGACGGATTGAAATCCCACATGGCCCACAAATGAGCAAACGCATTCTCACCGCGTGTCAGCGAGATACCAAACTCCTGGCCTGACTGGCCCATAATCGCTCCCATCACGGGATAATCCTCATTCGGAACGTCCACGGCAAAACATTTGTCCTGTCCGTATTCCTCCCACAGCCGCAGATCGAGCAACTCCATCGCCGCATCATACAGCTCCGCGTACACATTCTGTTCGTTTTCAGCCATAAAATGACCACCGGATTGACTATTAGAGATTTATTCGGGATAAAGCGGATCCTGCCCTCTCGCCCATATCCTCCACAAGCGACAGGGCAGAATTACATTGTAACCCCCTGCAAGCCCTTGTTCCAGCCGGCATGTCCGGATCGGCGGATAAACCAATCCGCTGATCACCGCCCGATCAACGGTATTGAAGGGCGTGAAGGGGATGTCCACGTGGTTCATCGAATACGGACAGGGTTGTGAATGGGGGCACGGTTGGCCTATCATTGGGATTACATCTGATGCGCCGTCTTTTATGAGCCTTTGCTGATGGGGAAAATCGGTTTATTCAAGGAGGATGTAAATATTCAGTGAACCACGTATCGGAATGTACGTCAAACAGGCTTCCAGCCTGTTCCCGCCGGGCAGACCAGAAGCAAAGATGCGTGTGTTACGCTCTTGAAGGACCAGTGACGTGGTTCACTGAATATTTACACCTGAGGGTAAGT
>JBKHGK010000276.1:0-2971 GCA_046539705.1 Candidatus Brocadiia bacterium
AGTCAATCTAAACTCCGGCAAACGATGACCGTGACACAGGAAACAACAAGCTCAGATTACAGACTCGTCGCCCTGGATCTGGACGGGACGGTTCTGGATCCGGACGGTGAGGTTGATCCGGCTTTACCGCCGGTGCTGGACCGGCTCCGCCGACGTTCGGTTGATATCATAATCTGTACCGGTCGGCGCTGGAGAACGACCGTGCCGGCGATTCGGGAGCTCCGGCATGCTGCTCCCGCCGTTGTATGCGCCGGAGGGGCCGCCATAAAAGATGGTGTCTCGCACGAGACTCTGCTCATAAATTCTCTGCCCCGACAGCAGGCCCGCCGGACCGCGGAGATCTTTCATGGTGCCGATCTTGTTCCGCTTTTCCTCTATGATCGTCCCCTGTCGCAGCCGGATCTGGTTATCCAGTCCTCTGTTCGGGATCGGGCGGAGCGGCTGGGCTACGTTCGGCGAACATTTGATCAGGTCGAATTCAGAGATGATGATTTCCTCGACAGTGCAGGTGAGCCGCTTGTAATCTACACTATAGACGATAAATCGAAGATACTTGATGCGGAATCGCGGGTACGCGATAGGCTGGGGAACCGATGTTTCATTACGACACTGCATCAGCCCGGTTTCCCGCCGGATCAATGGGTGCTGCAGGTGCATGATGGTTCGGCGACCAAGTGGAATGCGTTGAAATGGCTGATGGACAGAGACGGCATATCGGCGGAGGAAGTCATTGCCATAGGGGACGACGTCAATGATGTGCCCATGTTGCGCGGTGCGGGCCGGTCCTTTGCCATGCACAATGCCGTGCCGGCGGCGCGAAAAGCTGCCGATGCCGTGACGGGGAGTAACGCCGATAACGGAGTGGTGCAGGCGCTGGAACAGAGCTTTTCGATCACACTTAGATACTGAGTAGCAGAATGACTCGACGCCCCGAGCAGATTGCCCAGGATCTTGAGAGAGCCGGGAATCGTATTCGGCCGGTACTGGAGGATCTTTTTCCCCGGAACCGATCGGACCATCTTTCGGCCCCTTTCTGGCATCACATGGAGACCGGCGGTAAACGCATTCGGCCCGCGCTGTGCCTGTTATGTTGTGAGCGGCTGGGTGGCCGGGATGAAAACGCCCTTCCCTTTGCCGCCGCCGTGGAGATACTGCATAACATGTTGCTCATCCATGACGATCTTGAGGATGGTGACCGGATAAGACGCGACAGACCGGCCGTATGGGTGAAATATGGGATGGAGAATGCCGTCAACGTGGGAGACTACATGCTGGGGCGCGCCTACAGTGCCATTCACAGGACGCCGATGGACGATTCCACGATTACTCGTCTGACCGCTGCGTTCACGCGCACCTACGAACGTACCTGCCGGGGGCAGGCACTGGATATGAATACGCGGGCCGATCCGGATCTGACGGTTGCGGATTACCTTGAGATGGTACGGTTGAAAACCGGAGACTATCTGGCACTTGGGATGGTGGGAGGCGCGATTATCGCCGGCCTGTCCGATCAGGAAATCGCGCCCATTTGCGCACTGGGATCGAGCATGGGGCCGGCCTTTCAGATCAGGGATGATGTGATCGACCTGACCCGCGGAAAGGGGCGGGGGGGCAGCGTGGGAAACGACATACGGGAGGGGAAACCCAGTATACTTTACGCCCATGCGCTATCGGAGGCGGATCCGCGGGCACGGCAGCGACTGATCCGGATCATGTCCAGAGGACGCGATGAGACATCGGAGGAGGATGTGCAGTGGGTTATCTCACTGTACAGGAATCTGGGGTCACTGGAGTTTGCCGACAACCGGGCGGAGGAACTCGTGGCCGAGGCCTTTGATACCATCGGGCGGATTCCGGTCAGAGATAAGTCGTTCTTCCGGGAGGTGGCTGCTTTCATGGCCGAAAGGGCCACGTAACGGCACAGTTTGCCTTTAGATATAATGGGAAGGGTTTCAAGTGCGTGAGGAACAACAGAGACTGGATGAGCTGCAGGATTCCATAGGATATGAGTTTGATGATATTTCGCTGCTGCGCAAGGCGATAACTCACTCTTCCCTTGTCCCTCAGGGGCATCACTCCTATGAAAGACTCGAATTCCTGGGCGACGCAGTGAGCGGACTGGTTATAGCTGAGGAGCTTTTCAGTGAGCCTGCGGAGTATAGCGAAGGGGAGATGACGATCATAAAATCCGATACGGTGAACCGGCATAGTATGGAGAAGGCCGGCCGGCGACTGGAGCTGGATGAGTATCTGAAAGTGAACGATGGGCTGTCGGATCAGAAATATCCGGGCTCGCTTCTGACCGACGCCTATGAGGCGGTTGTTGGTGCGGTCTTTCTGGATGGTGGCTATACGACGGCGCGGGATTTTGTCCTGAGAACGCTGGCGCCCGAACTGGAAGATGCGAAGAATCGGGAGCATACGCCCAATTACAAATCCGTCATTCAGGAGCTACTTCAGGCTCAGGGCCAGGAACCACCGACCTACCACACGGCGCGAAAAGTCGGTCCCGATCATAACGTCCGATTCCAGGCCGAAATCAGGGTTGACGGAGTACCACAGGGATCCGGATGGGGAAGAAAAAAGAAAAAAGCCGAACAGGAAGCTGCCAGAGAAGCGTTACGACAGTTATACCCGGACGAATGGCAGGACCGGTTCGAGAAATCAGACTAGTGGTCCGTTCCACTTGATTTTGCGGGTTCAGCCGGTCGTCGGTGGTTCAGATGCAAGGCGCAGTGAGAAGTTCGACCCAAAAGGGTCCACGCCGAACTGCAACGCCGCAGATGGGCCGCCGCCGACCGGCCCGTTGGGAGCAATTCTGCCGGGCCATTTCTGCGTTGCGGCTTCGCAGGGACCCGCCTGGGTCACCTTTGGCGCCGCGCCTTGAACTGACCTCGGCAGAATTGCTCTGAACCCACAAAATCAAGTGGAACGGACCACTAGACGGACGCAAAGCAGGCGACAAGCTGCG
>JBKHGK010000277.1:0-2969 GCA_046539705.1 Candidatus Brocadiia bacterium
CACAACCAGCCCTCCATCGGCCCTGCGCCGATGGAGGCACGGATTAACAGCATTTGCCAGAAAACTGAAAGGAAGACGCAATGTCTGAAGTGAATTTGTCTCGGTCGATTTCCGTGAACTATAACTACGACGTCGTCGTCTGCGGCGGCGGCATGGCAGGATGCGGCGCAGCGATTGCTGCGGCGCGGGAGGATGCCAATGTGCTTCTTATCGAACGGCTGGAGATGCTCGGCGGGCTCGGGTCGGCGGGCTGGGTGGGCAATTTCTGTGCGGCCGAAGGCGGACTGGACGGGCAGGGTCAGGTGTTCGATGATATCGTGCAGGGACTCAGATCCCGGGGGGCTCTGGGCGAGGAGAACGGCTGGCCCCTCCGGCGCAATGAAACCTATGAGCGGGTTAACTGCACGTTCGATCACTGCTATTTGCCCCTTGTTCTGCAGGATCTGGCATTGGACGCCGATGTGGATATCCTCTATGCCAGTGACGTTATTGGAGCCGAATGCAGCGATCAAACAATCGACAGTGTGCTCGTGCATAACCGGTCCCTGACCCAAAAGGTCGCGGGCGACGTATTCATCGATGCTACGGGTGACGGTGTGCTGTCGCGCCATGCGGGTGGACATCCTCTGCCGGATGATCCGCAGCACCCCGGGCTCATCAAACCGAGTAATATGATATCGATGCGGGAAGCGGATAATCCGCCCGATCCACCGGATGATGATGTGCGATGCAGCGACGGTGTGAAACCGGATTACAGCGTCTGGCCCGGTGCGGGCGACCAGGTGACGCTGAAGATGAAGCTGTTCCACCGGGACCTGGACACCAGCACCGGGCGTGGATACAGCGATGCGGTGACGGCCATGCGAGGAGAGATTCCGGCCTTCGCCGATCACTTCCGGTCTCATCACGATGAGAGCTTCGTTTTCGCCGGTTCTGCGCCCATGCTTGGCCTTCGGGAGAGCGTGCGGATCGAGGGAGACTATGTTCTGACGATTGCGGATTGCCGGGCCGGGCGACGTTTTGACGACGCCGTGGCGTATGGAACGTTCACTGTCGATGCCAATGAGACCTCGGAGATTCTCCCACCATACCAGATTCCGATGCGGAGTCTGCTGGTGAAAGATGTGGAGAACTGTCTGGTGGTGGGACGCTGCTTTTCCGCCGATCGCCTGGCACTGTCCTCCGCGCGCACGATGGCCACGGGTTGTCTGATGGGGCAGGCTGGAGGCATCGCCGCATCATTGGCGTCCGGTCCCGAGCTGCGGGCCGTGGCGGCATCTGATGTGAGACAACGACTCATCGCATATTCTGATTCCAACGAAACTATGGCGGAACATCTACTCGGCAAGGGAAAATAGGTTTCGGTGTCGCCTGGTGATCCATTACATTTGAATTCGTCTGCAAACACCTGACAAATTCAATCGAACGTCGTTGCATACAATCCTGAATTGTTGCCAGAATTCGTGATAGCACGAACGCACTTTTTCCGGACTGTTTAGAAGGTTATAAACGATGAGAAAACCAAATATTCTGATTGTACTGTCCGATCAGCATGGCCGGCCATACTCCGGTTGTTATGGCCATCCCACGGTGCAAACTCCAAATATCGACCGTCTGGCGGAGAGGGGAGTGAGATTCGAGAACGCCTACTGTGATTCGCCCCTGTGTGTTCCCTCACGCAGCGCCTTCATCACGGGCAAACGGGTCTCAACTGTGGAACAGTGGGACAACAACACCGTGCTTGAACCGGCGGAACCGACCATGGGACATCGCCTCATCAATGCAGGATATGATGCGGTTCTATGCGGACGGATGCATTTCAACGGCGACGACAAGTGTCACGGTTTCCGGGCCCAGATTGCGAAGGATCCCGACGCCAACGCCACGATTCCCAATTGGGCGGCCGGCGGGGAGGTGCCCGGGCACGACCTGACGGATATTTCGGGCCGCCCACGTGTGGGTTCAGGTGTTGAACTGGACGATCTGGCCGAGAGCATGGCGATTGAATACATCGAGCGGCGGAGCCAGGAGGAATCCCCCTGGGCCATGGTCGTCGGATTGAAACATCCACATGGGCCGTGGAATGCCGAGCAAAAATACTGGGATATGTATGAGGAAGAAGAGATTCAGCTTCCACGGGGAGAGAATCCGGCCGATGATCATCCGATTCATAACCGTAACCGCCGGCTGAGGAACATGCCGGAGGGGGGATTCACGGAAGAGGTACAGCGGCGTAATCGTATGGGGTATTACGCCGTCATTTCCCGTATGGATGACAAAATTGGAAACGTTTTGGATGCTCTGGAAAGAAGCGGGCAGATGGAGAACACGGTCGTGGTGTATATCAGCGATCATGGGGAGATGCTGGGAGAACACGACCTGTGGATGAAGTCATCGCTTTTTGAGGAAAGTATCGGTGTCCCCATGATCATTTCGATACCGGGCAGGGAGGCTGAAACACGGACCGAGAACGTGACTTTGAAGGACCTTACGGCCACCGTCTGCGATTATGCGGGAGCGGAACTCGGCGGAATGGATGGGCGTAGTTTTCGCGGCGTGCTGGACGGTGAGGTCGAATGGGACAACTACATGCTGTGCGAGTATTATGCGACGTGGACGGACCGGCCGCTGGCGGCGTTTCGCCGCGACGATTTGAAATTGATGGCCGCTCCGGAGGATCCGGTGCAGTTGTTCGATCTGGCCCGGGATCCGGGGGAAACACGCGATGTGAGTTCGGCTCCGGAGTACCGTGATGCCAGAAATGAGTTGCTGAAGGAGCTGGAAAGTATGTGGGACGGGGAAAAACTCTGGAAACGGGTTATTGCCAGCCAGAAAAGGAGGATGGGCCAGTGACGGGGCAGGCGAAGAACATCGTCCTTATACTCTCCGACCAGCTGCGCGCAGACGCGCTGGGCTGCCTGGCAACGATATCTGCCGGACGCCGAACCTGGACTATTGCGGTTTTCAGC
>JBKHGK010000278.1:0-2969 GCA_046539705.1 Candidatus Brocadiia bacterium
TTGAGGTTTGTGAAATATCCGGGCTATCTGCCGGAAGCCCTTTTCTTCCAGATGAGCATCGAGTTTGAGAGATGTATGCTGAATCCCATCCGGCATGACCTTTTCACCGGCGGGAGCGGGGGTGTTTCCAGGCTGTGTTGCTCGATCCGAAGCGATTTGGTATTGCCGGGGGGGCGATAGGGGTAAGTCTATCCTGCTCTGTGTTGATCGTCCAGCTCCCGGAGGGTGTTGACCAGGGACATTATGTCGGGCGGAACCGGTGCTTCGAAGGTCATCTGCTCTTTACGCTCCGGGTGGTAGAGTGTGAGGCGACGCGCATGCAATGCCTGCCGCCACAGCAGTGGATCCTCCCCAGGAGGGTGTTCAGAGCCGGTGAGGTCGCTACGAAAGATTTCCTCTCGCACGCCATAGTCCCGATCGCAGACTATGGGGTAACCGGCATGCCGCAGGTGGAGACGGATCTGATGTGTCCTTCCGGAACGGGGATAGCACCGGACGATGGTAAAGTCGAGCAGCCGTTCCACGACCTCATAGGCGGTTTGGGCTTTTTTCCCCACGTCGGGCCGGATGGCCATTTTGGTCCTGTGTCTCCGGTGGTCTCCGATGCGTGCCTCAATCAAATCCTGATCCAGCTCCATGCGGCCTTCACAGATTGCGAGATATTCCTTTTTCACTTCGCGATCCGCAAATTGACGTGCGATCTCTTCGTGTACCGCGTCGTCTTTGATCATCACGATTGCGCCGGTGGTATCGCGGTCCAGGCGATGGACGACACCGGGGCGCAGGTCTCCACCGTGCTGGCTGAGATGTTTGCAATGATGGGCGACCCCGTTCAGAAGAGTGCCCGTCTGATGGCCTCGTGAGGGATGAACCACCATATCGGGGGCTTTATTCAGGACTATGATCCATCTATCCTCGTAAATGATGTCCAGTTCGATGTTTTCCGGCTGGACGGGATCTCCCCGCTGTACGGGCACGTTTGCCGTCACGTGGTCGCCGCGCCTGGGCGTATAGGCGGGTTTTATCGCCTCGCCATTCACCAGGATCCCGCCGTCGTTGATCAGTGTTTTGATGAAACTGCGGGAATAATCGGGGAACCGCTCGGCAAGGTAAGCGTCGATACGGTCAATTGTGGGGGAGGATGAGATATCGAAGCTGTAGGTCTCGACGTGTATGTCTGTTCCCTTCTCGCTCATCAATGATTGCACCTCGTCATGGTTGAGACAAAGTTATGCGCTGCCCGTGAGCGTGTCGGATTGCGGGGATGTTGATCAGGTGGTGTGATTGGAATGGCGGCATCCGCGTGAGGTTGCGTCTTACGTGTTTAGCAGGCTGCCGTATATTGTCAATATATCGTCGGCGAGGTCACGAATGTCAAAGTTTTCGGCGATAGAGCGACGTGCCGCCTCGCCCATACGTCTTGCTTTGTCGGGAGAGTTGACCAGATTCAGAATAGCCTCAATCAGGCTGTTGACGTCGTCCATGGGGACGACGCGGCCGGTTTTCCCAGATTCCACCATTTCGCAGGCGGTGCCGGTGTTGAAAGTGATGACGGGTCTTCCTCGGCCCATAGCATCCAGGATACTGAATCCCGAGACCTGGACCTGGGCGCTCTGTACGACCACATCGACGGCATCGAGGACCTGAGCGTAGGAGGAAAAATCTCCGATAAAGGTGAGGCAGTCATCAATGCCATACTCAGTTGAGAGGTTCCGGAGCATGGGCAATCTGTCACCCTCTCCCGCTACGAGAAACTGAATGTTATAGCCCTGTCGGGCTATTTCTCTGGCCGCCTTCAAAAACAGTTCGTGCCCTCTTGCCTTTTCGACGGGCCCAAGACATCCCACGACCGGGAGCCCGTCTTCGAAGATCGGTCTGACGGGTTCGCGGGCAAGAGCATCGATGTCTATACCGTTTGGTACGACGTTTATATGGGATTTGTCGATCTCGCATTTATTGACCAGCTCTTCCCGAACGTACTGGCTGGTCGCGATGATAGTGGAGATGTCATCGAGGGCTTTCTGGAGATGCCGGGGTTTCGCCGGCGGAGAATGGAGAGTCAGCACAACCGGTATGGCAGAATCGGGCATTATACTGCTGAACATTCGCACCATGCCGACTGTCTGCAGGTGGACAATTTGCGGGTCAAATTCTGAAATTGCTTCCTTGAAGCCCTTTTTGTCGCCTTTCGAAAGCCATCTGCCGGAGAGACCGGGGAAGATCCGCACCGGGAGCTGTTCCGCCTTCAGAACATCCAGCATTGGTCCAGGTGCACAGAAGACGCAGACGTCCCTGTTTCTTTTTTTGAGCTCCCGGGCAATGTGGAGTATATATTCGTTCGTGCCTCGTGCTTCCAGTTCAGGAGCGATGAAAAGTATGCGTTCAATAGCTGACGCATCGGTTCGCATAATGTGCATACCCTCCGTGATTCAGGTGGCCGTTGACATAATGGCTAACTTAGTCTACTCTACAAGTGTAACATAACATCGCCTGATGTGCGGAGGGAAAATATGAATCCATGGCGCCAGCATTCCGGTCGGTCCAGGGGACAGGCCCTCGTGGAGTTTGCTCTGGTTCTTCCGCTATTCCTGTTGCTCATTCTTTCCGCAGTAGATTTTGGGCGTGCCTATCTCCGCTTGCATATGCTGACCAATGCAGCCCGGGAGGGGGCCAGAGTTGGTTCCCTGCCGGATACTGAGGAGAGCGATGTCGAAGACGCGGTCAATGATTTCCTGACCGACGCCGGACTTGATTCGGTGGAGTGGCCACCATCGGAAATAACCGTCACCGATCCCGATGGGGACGAGAGGGGCGGGCTGGCCGATGCAGAACCGGGGGACCGGGTGAAGGTGCTTCTTGTGCAGGAGTTTGCCATAATTGGTGTGGGCTTCGTGCCCGGGACGGATGGCACCATCGATCTGAGCGCGACGTGCACATTCAGGCAGGAATAGCCCGGAAATTTCACAAAC
>JBKHGK010000279.1:0-2964 GCA_046539705.1 Candidatus Brocadiia bacterium
AATTGTTGAGATGAACGTGGTTTACTGAATACTTACGTTTGGTCCCGCAGTGACGACTCGTGAAATATACGGGTTTGCGATGCAGCGTTCGGCGCCAGTTGCCGGTGTTGACCTCGGGCGGACGAGGTCAAAGGGACCATGGCATCGGGGCATGACATGGATCCCCCCGTCACGGCCGGGGCACCAGGGCCCATCCCCGAATGATCGCGAATAACCAGCTGACTCTTCTACCTACGAGCGAATAACTATGGATCCAACAACCGAACAAACACCGAAGGAAGAATATTATTCCGCATGGACCTGCCTGAAACGCTTTCTGAAGGAGTACGTTGGCCCCAGATGGGGAAAATTCTCCATCGTCCAGGTTATGCACCTTGTGGCGGGCCTGGTGCTGCTCGCCCCGCCACTTATCATCCGGTATGTGGTGGATGAGGTGGTACGGAACGAGAACTACCATGCTCTGATGATGATCTCTGGCGGCCTGGCTGTGATGTTTGGCTTCTGGGCTATCGTTGCCGCTTTGAAGGAATACTGGGGACATGAGGTGGCTCAGCGGATCACTTGCTGGCTCCGGAACGATCTTTACAGCCACTTCCAGAAGCTCTCCATGTCCTTCCACGACCAGAAAAAGACCGGAGAGCTGCTGTCGCGGATAGTGGACGATATCAACGTGATCGAGGAGATCGTGCATCACGGGCCCGAGACCGTGATCCTGTCGATCTCAATGATGGCCGGCACGGCCGGGCTCCTGTTTTATCTCAACTGGCGTCTTGCCCTGGTGACCCTGGCCATGGCTCCAATCCTGATAATTTTTGCCCGTCACACCGCGAAACGCCTCCTCAACCGTTTTCACGAGGTTCGAGAACAGAAGGCATCTCTATCGGATGAGCTGGAAGAGAACCTCTCGGGCATGCAGGTGATAAAAGCGTTCGTGGGGGAAGGCCGGGAGGCCCGGGCCATTGAACAGGCCAATGAAGAACATTATCACAGCCGTATGAACGTCATAAAATGGGTGGCACTGCTCTTTCCGGGCTCCATGTTCATCAACGGAATTGCCATGGCCATAGCCGTGTTCTACGGTGGAATGCTCACGATGCAGGGCGTGATAGAGATCGGTGTGTTCTTTGCTTTTGTCCTTTATCTCCGGGGTTTTATGCAACCGATCCTCCGGCTGATGATGATGGTGGAACGAGCCGGACGTTTCTTCGCCGGCATCGAACGCTTTTTCAAATACATGGATGTGGAACCGGAGATCGACGATGCCCCGGACGCCATTGATAAACGGGAGGTAACCGGTGACATTGCGTTCAATGATGTGTATTTCCGATATGATGATGAGCCCGTTTTGAAAGGAGTGAGCTTTGAGGCCAAATCCGGCCAGATGGTGGCACTGGTGGGCCCGAGCGGAGCCGGGAAGACCACAATCACTCAACTGATACCGCGTTTTTACGAGCCCTACGAAGGTTCCATCACCCTCGACGGCGCGGATGTGCGGAAGGTGACACTTCGTTCCCTGCGCAGCCACATAGGTATGGTCATGCAGGACGACTTTCTGTTTTCCGGAACCGTTGCCGAGAACATAGCCTACGCCCGGCCGGAGGCCTCCCGGGAGGAAATTATCGAAGCCGCGGAGCTGGCTAACGCCGCCCCCTTCATCGAGAAACTACCCGACGATTACGATACCGAAATCGGCAAACGCGGAATCAAACTTTCCGAGGGCCAGCGTCAGCGAGTCAGTATTGCCCGTGCCCTTCTCAAAAATCCGCCCATACTGCTTCTGGACGAAGCCACATCCTCGGTGGATTCGGAGACCGAACTGCTCATCCAGCAGGCGGTGGATCGGCTGAGGGAGGGCCGCACCACAATAGCCATCGCTCACCGTCTCTCAACGATCATCGAAGCCGATAAAATCCTCTTCATCGAGGATGGACGGATCACCGAGTCCGGCACACACGAGGAACTCATGGAGTCGGATGGGGGCTACGCGCGTTTCTACAACATTCAGTTTGAACGGGTCGGAGTTGATGATGTGTTTGAAGTGTGATCGCACCCGGTTCCTCGTATTGGACGGGTAAACCGTGGGTGTCTTTTCCCCAAAACCGGGGGGGAGCAAATTTATCGGCCAACGAATCCCTTTACCGGAGCACAGAACAGGAGATGCAATTTATCGAGCTAACCATACTGTCATGGGCCCTGGTAACCACAGCAGCCTTGCTGGTCGGGCTCAGCAAGGCGGGCTTTGGGGCGGGCGCCGGAATTCTGGCCGTGCCCCTGATGACCATTGGACTTGGCAGCGCCACCGAGATGCTCCCGGTTCTTCTGCCGGTGCTGATTATCGGAGACATCTTCAGCATAATTCACTACACCGGTGAGAAGGACTGGAAGAATCTGCTTATGCTCATACCCGGCTGTCTCCTCGGCGTGGGAGGGGGCTGGCTGGCGCTTTCTCTGCTCGGTGACCTGGATCAACTTCGCGTTGTCGGCACTTCCATGACCGGAGATGATCTGCTCCAGCGGGCGGTTGGCATAATTTGCGTGGGCTTCGTGCTGTTGCAGTTCTGGCGATCCTATCGGCGATCGCGGACCCCGGACAGATTGGAGGCTTTTCGCCCGCGCTTGTGGCATGGAATCGGGCTGGGAGGCGCTGCTGGCCTCACATCCACCCTGGCCCATTCGGCCGGTCCACTTGTGGCCCTTTATCTGCTGCCGCAGAAGCTGGACAAACGGATTTTTGTGGGAACAACCGTCACATACTTTTTCATCGGCAATCTGATAAAACTCATACCGTTCACAGCGGAGGGCCTGTTCACCTCGGCACGCCTCTGGACCAGCGCCATCCTGGCACCGGCCGTTATTGTTGGAACCTTCGTGGGCGTCTTTCTGAATCGTAAACTGGATGACCGAGTCTTTGTCCTCATAATCTACGTCCTCGCAATGGCCGCAGGACTCAAACTGCTCCTGGGC
>JBKHGK010000280.1:0-2959 GCA_046539705.1 Candidatus Brocadiia bacterium
CAGAAGAAGATCGGACGGGTCATGCAGGATCGCCGGGAGGAAGCCGTCCTGGCAACCAAAAGCCCGGCGCGTACCCGAGACGATATGGAGCAGGCGCTGGAGAAATCCCTGAGCGAAATGCGCACCGATTATATCGATCTGTATCAGCTTCATGGCGTATCGGACCGCGACAACTGGGAGGATGTGCAGCGGAAGGGCGGGCTGGATGTGCTCCTGGAAGCCCGGGATGAGGGCACAATCGGTCACGTGGGGTTCACCTCGCACAGCCGGGAAATGGCCCTGAAACTGGTGGAGGATCCCCGGATGGAGACAGTCCAGTTCCCCTTTAATCTCGTCACCTCAGAACCGGTCGACGATCTCATTCCACGGGCGCGGGAGCGCAATCTCGGATTCATCGTAATGAAACCCCTCTGCGGCGGGCAGTACGGCAACGCGGAATTCGCCTTCAAATACCTGAACTCCTTCCCCGACCTGGTGCCCATCCCCGGGATAGAGAAATTCGAGGAGATTGAGGAAATCGTCGATCTGGTTGATTCCCGGGAGGTCCTTGAGGGAGAGGAGGCCGAAGAGGCGAGACGGGTCGCGGAGAAACTCGGGAAGCGCTTCTGCCGACGCTGCGGATACTGTGAGCCCTGTCCCGAGGGCGTCCCCATAACCCTTGCGATGATATTCGAAAGCATGGTTGCCCGGCTGCCCCGGGAAAGGCTGGTAAGCGGGCCCGCGAAAAAGCTCTACCGGCAGGGCGATAACTGTATCCAATGTGGCGAATGTGAGGAAAAATGCCCGTATGATCTGCCGATCATGGAGACCATCATTCGGGAACATCGGCGGGCAACAGAAATCATGGAGGCCGGCTGAAAATCAGCCTGTATCGGTAAGGTGCAGGATAGATCATTCCGCATCCTCACCCTGCCTGTCTCCCCTATCCGGGATGGAATCTTCATCAAGATCCTGCCCGGCGGGAAGGTCGCCCTCCAGATACCGGAAGAAATCGGATTCGGTGGTCAGCAGCAGAAACGTCTTTTCATCGAGCACTTTTTCATAGCTTTCCACCGTGCGCAGAAACCCGAAGAACTCGGGGCTTTTGGAATAGGCTCCGGCGTAGAGTTCCATTGCCTGCGCATCGGCCTCCCCCCGTATGGTCTCTGCCTCTCGATACCCCTCCGACTGAATGCTGTCCAGAGTCTGCTGCATCTCGCCGAGTATTTTGTTTTTCCGGGAACGCGCCTCCGACAGAAATTTCTGGGATATCCGGGTTCGTTCGGAGCGCATCCGTTCGTAAACATCGCTCCGCACTCGTTCTACGTAATTCAGACGCTTGATCTGAACGTCCACCAGGCGCAAGCCGTAATCCTCCTCCAGCTCCTCATTGGCCGTCTTTTTTACCTTCTCAACCAGAGTGTCGCGGCCGAGCTGGATTTCCGATTTCGTGTCCTGGGCCTCCTCTATCTCCTTGGTCACGTACTCCATCTCCCGCATATCGCTGGAACGCACCGTTTCCTCGAGCATATGCGAGCTAATACTGTCCCGCAGCGCAGACTCAATCCGGTCGTCAAGCGCCGCCTGGCCGCCGGCACGGGTGGTAACTGACTCGAAAAAAATCCGCGGATCGACTATCTTCCACCGGGCCCAGCTATCGACCGTGATAAACTTCTTCCCGCGTGTGGGGATCTGTTTCGCCTCCCCGTCCCATTCCAGAAGACGTTTCTCAAAGTAGTTGGCCTTCTGCACAAAGGGAATCTTCCAGTGGAGCCCGGGCTCTTCAGTCACCGCGACGATCTCTCCGAACTGGATTATGACGGCCTGCTGCATCTCGTTGACGACGTAGAGCCCGCTGAATGCGACCAGACCGCCGATTATTGCCAGGGCAACTATAAGTGCAATGAAAATCTGTTTCTTAGCCTTGCTCATCGTCGGCCTCCTTCCACTCCGCCGGATTCCTTGAGATCGAGGAACTTCAGCACCTGACTCGCGGAGGAATCCATGATGTATTTCTTCTCGACCTTCTGAAGTTGCTCGCTCATGGTTTCTATATAGATCCTGCGGGCCGTCACTTCCGGTGCCAGACTGTATTTTTCCAGCAGCGCGCCAAAGCGCGCCACATCCCCCCGGGCCTCATTAACCCGCTGCTTGGCATATCCCCTCGCCTCATCAACAACCCGCTCCTTCTTTCCCGTGGCTTCAGGCACCTTACTGTTAACCTCGGCTTTCGCCTCGTTGATTATCGTCTCCTTCTGCTGTCTCGCCCGGTTGACCTCGTTGAAGGCCTCCTTGACGTCCTCCGGCGGTGACACGTCTTTGAGTCGGACAGCCACAACACGAATGCCGCTGTCGTAGGCGTCCAGGCGGTCCTGAATCATCTCTCTGGCTGTCGTCTGTATTCGCCCCCTGCCTATGGTGAGGGCCTCATCCACAGAGCTGTTTCCCACCACCATACGCATGACTGCCTCGGAGGTGTCGCGCACGGCCTCCACCGGTTTTCTTACATTGAAAAAATAGTCACGGATTTCCTCTACCTGGTATCTGACGATCCACTGGATGTTGAGAATGTTGAGATCACCGGTCAGCATGCGAGCTTCCTCCCTCAACCCGGAGGCATCCTTCTCATAAACTGTTTCCACACCCGCCTCGCGGGTGCGAAAACCGAACTCCTCGCGTTTTTTCTCCGTGACCTCAACCTTCCGGGTGGTGTCTAGGCCAAAGGGAAGTTTCAGATGCAGCCCGGGGCCTCGCACATCGACGGCCCGGCCGAAGCGCAGTAACACGGCCTGTTCGTTCGGTTCCACCGTGTAGTATCCGGTGGCCGCCGCCCAGCCAAGGAGACCCAGAACCACAATGCCGACAGCTATCCAGACCACCGTCTGTGTCTCACGGCGAAGCTGCCGGAGTACATCCTCGGAATTCCATTCTTTCCTGTCGAACCCCATAGATCTCCTTTTTCAGTAAAGTATCCAGCTTC
>JBKHGK010000281.1:0-2949 GCA_046539705.1 Candidatus Brocadiia bacterium
CCGTTCTGCTGGCACGCCGGTGGGGATCACATCCTGGCAAAGTAATGGGTCGCGGGTGACGCTGGCGGTCTGTGCCTGTATAATTTTCTCGCGTAATAAGCCCGGTCCTTCCCTTCTGTATTGCGGACATGTGGCAGGCCTTGAGAAGAAATCGTTCTGAGATTTACGGGAGTCCCGGGATAAGCGTGTTCGGTGATCATTAATCTGTTATCAGTGAGATGTCCCGCAACAAACACCAGCAGGGGTTTTCGCAATTGGTCCACCTGAGTGAGGTTTTGGAATGGACGAGGACAACCGGGCATATATAGCTCTGGGATCCAACCTCGGGCAGCGACGGACAATCCTCCGGGGTGCGTTCTCACATCTCGACCAGCATGAGACGATCCGGGTTGTGAGCACCTCCCGCTTTTATGAAACAGAGCCTGTGGGCGGCCCCGAACAGGGGAAATACCTGAACGCCGCCGCCGGTCTACTGACCGGGCTTACACCTCATGAGCTGCTTTATGCTCTTCAGACCATCGAAGACCATTTTGGGCGGACGCGCCGGGTGCGATGGGGCCCCCGAACTCTTGATCTTGATCTGCTGTTGTATGAGGACAGAATAATACGGTCTCGCGACCTCACGGTTCCCCATCCCCGGATGCATCAACGCCGTTTTGTTCTTGAACCTCTGGCCGAAATAGCGCCGGATGCTGTTCATCCGGGGCTGGAGACCACGGTGCGGGAACTGCTGGCGGAGCTGAACCGTGATATTACCGACGAAATGGAGGAAGAAGATGGAGTTTGATCATCAGATTGTCAAGGCGAATGACATACGTGGACGATACCCCGATGCGATTGACGAGAATTTTGCATTCATGCTGGGCCGTGGTCTCGTGACGGCGCTGCAGGCCCAAAATGTTCTGCTCGGACGCGACTGTCGGCTGAGTTCGCCCGCGTTGAGCGCAGCCGTCAGCGCTGGAGTTGGGTCGCGCGACGGCACGGTGGACTTCGCTGGCCTGTGCCCGAGTGAATTGCTGTATTACCTGATGGGAACACGGGAGGCGTACGACCTCGCCGTGATGGTGACGGCCAGTCATAATCCGGGGGAATACAACGGATTCAAACTCATCGGGCCCGGGGGAAAACCCCTGACCTCCGCCGATGCGTTGTCCGAACTCCAGACGTGGCTCGAGGGCGCAAAGCCGGCCGGGTGCCCGAATGTGGATGAACCGGAACCCGGGATCGATCCCAAAGAAGAGTATATTCATTATGTCCTGCAGGATTTTGACGAGACCGCCGACATATCCGACCTGAAGGTGGTTGTGGACCCGGGCAACGGCACCGGGGGGATTTTATGGGAGGAGCTCTCTGAGGCGATCGGGCTCGATCCGGTGAAGATGAATTTTATACCCGATGGTCAGTTCCCCGCCCATATGCCCAACCCGGCCAGATTGTGCAATATCGAACCGCTGAAAAGCCGGGTTCAGGAAGAGAATGCTGACGTGGGTTTTGCCTACGACGGCGACGCTGACAGAACGGTGGCGGTGCTGCCGAATGGACACGTCGTCGATGGCAGTGAGATGATAGTGACCCTGTTCTCCGACCTGACCGAGGAAACCGAGGCTCCCCGGCCAGCAGTCAGCATGACGACAAGCCGCAAGGTGCTGGATTTTCTGCACGACCGGGGTATCGAACCTCTCATGGTGCCGGTCGGACACGCAAAGATTAAACGAATAATGCGGGATCGATCCGATATTGATTTTGGGGGCGAGGAGTCGGGACACTACTTTTATCGCCGGTTTTTCTGCTGTGAGAGTTCCATGATCACCACTCTGCACCTTCTGCATCAGGTGGCGGAGGGCAGGCTGGCCGGGCTTCTGGATAAACTTCCCGGACCCTGGGAGCGTCCCGACCCGGAACCCGATTTCCCCTTCAGCGATACATCTACCGCCCTCGAGGCGTGCCGCCGGGCCGCCCGGCAAACGCTGAAAACATATCCCGACCCCCAGGAGATAATGTGCGAGGATGAATGGACAATAATGCGAAACTGTACTGCCGAGGATATAGATTGCGCCTCCGGGGTGCGACTGGATTATGGGAACTGGTGGGTGGCCCTGAGACCGTCGGGCACAGAACCCCTGGCAAGACTGGCCGGAGAAGGGCGAAACCGGCGTGATATTGAGCAAAAGTGTGAGACTATCAGCACCTTTTTTCCGTCCGCCGGATGATTGAGTTGGGCAGCAACAGAGGACCGAAACGGCTGCATAAGAGAAATAGGGAGGCCAGATATGACCTGTGGAGAAGGTGAACATAGAGAAGTGCTGCTCGTTGAGGATCACCCCGTCGTTTGCAAGGGAATCAGAGTGGTGGTGGAAGAACAGGATGACATGTCCGTCTGCTCAACGGCCAGCAGCGCCGACGATGCTCTGAGCAAGGTTGAGCTCAACGCCCCGGATGTGGCTGTTATTGATCTCGTGCTACCGGATCGTAATGGGTTGGACCTGATACGGGACATAGTCGAACACTATCCGGATGTGGCAATACTGGTGGTCTCGGCCCATTCGGAGGCGTTGTATGCCGAACGATCCCTCCGGGCAGGAGCCCTCGGTTTTATCCATAAACGCGAGGCGATGGCCGATATCATCAAGGGTATACGGGCAGTTCTCGAAGGGGAGATCTATATAAGTGACAGAATCTCCAGTCAGATGATACGGCGTCAGGTTGGGGCGGACGGGGCAGATGTGGCTTCCCCGCCGGAGGAACTGAGCGACCGGGAACTGGAGGTTTTTGAACTGATCGGCAGAGGGCATTCCAGCGAACAGATCGCCGACAAACTCCAGATCAGCTCCAAAACCGTAGAATCCTACCGGGCACGAATCAAAGATAAACTCAATCTCTGTGATGCCCGCGAGTTGCTGCAATACGCGATTCAGTGGCTCCTGAGTGAGGCACAGACCTGAGCGACGA
>JBKHGK010000282.1:0-2919 GCA_046539705.1 Candidatus Brocadiia bacterium
TCTCCATTTTTTCTCTTATTATCCTGACCCGTTCTTCAGACAAAGAATTAGCGGATGAACGCAAAGACCAGCAGGACCCGATTCGAGGTTACTCCAGCCTCACCCGCGCCAGTTCTACGTCGTCCACTCCCCATTCCGATGTCTCCGGCCCGTCCTTCCGGGCATGACTGCCCAGGGCAATAACGTGAAAAGGGCCGGGAGAGAGTTCGATTTCCCCTTTCTCCGCCACCTTTTCATTGTCTTCACCGACCACCGTAATATGGGCCCGGTCCGGGGTGTGGTCATACAATACCGTTATCCTGCGCCACTTCGATGGGCTCTCCAGCGGCACTTCACAGGTGTTTTCCCCGTCGGTCAGCGAAATCACGTCATCCCCGCAGGTAATCTTCAGGGCCGGCTCGCTCATCTTGGAACCAACATCACTGATCACATCCGCCATTGGGAACAACCGGATCTGCAGCGGGGATACGTCCTCTCCTTCTTCCACGCATTCAATCGCCATGGTCAGACGGAAAGATGCATCCGTTATTTCCGGAAAACGCGGAGAAAAGACCCACCCATGCCGGCCTTCCTCAGAACCCACCCGGAGGTGATAGGTGCCGGTTGACCGGTTCCACCAGAAAACTTTTTCGCCGGAATTTTCAAAAACCGGCGGGAAATCCGGTTTCGCCTCAAAATCCTGCGAATAGACGCGCCGCACCACCTCAACGTCTGATGACCGTTGGGGCGCGCCTGCCTTCGCGGTCTCATCCTGTTTATCAATATCCTCCTCTTCGTCGGCCCCCTCCTGAGGCCTTTCTTTTCCCGTATCCTCTGAGGCCTGCTGATCCTTCCATGGATTGGATACGGGGGTAAACAGCACAAAATAGGCCGTTCCAAGCAGAAACAACAAAACCGTCACGGCCGCCGCAACAGTAACGCGTCTTCTGATTTGCTTTCCATCGGGGGACTCCGCCCCGGTGTCATTCGACGTCTCAGCCGCCTCTCCCGCAGCAGCATCCGACGCAGCAGACTGTAAACTCGATGTGGCTTCAGGCGGTGCCTCCCGGAGATAACTTCTCAGATCATCCAGAAACTCCCCAACGCTTCCATAACGCTCCGATCTGTCCGGTTCCATGGCCCGGAGAATGATGGAATTGAGGCGCCCCGGCAGGTCCGGCACATGTTCCCGGGGGGAAAGTGGCCGATCTCCCCGGCCAACGACTGTCAGCAATGTCCACGTGCTGCTTTTTCGATGAAAGGGAGGTTTCCCGGTTACATACTGATACAGTGTGGCCCCCAGACCGTAGATGTCACTCCGCGCATCCACCTCACTGGAGGATTCCAGCTGTTCGGGAGGCATATAGGGCAACGTGCCCATTACCCCTTCGGTACCGGTCAGCCCCATTGACTCCACCACGTCTTTCACCAGCCCCAGATCGGAAACCTTGGTTACCACATCTCCTTCAGGTGGGACACGGGTGAGAAGATTCGATGGTTTGATATCACGATGGATGATACCTCTGTCATGCAGGTATTCCAGACCCCGTCCCGCCTGGATTATGACTCGTATTGTGTCCCGCAGGGAAAAACGATCCGCGACATGTTGGGGTGTCACCAGATCGCTCATCAATTCCATGGCGTAATACGGCCTTCCGCCGTCGGTGCCGCCGCCGTAGACCTCGACGACATTAGGGTGATTTAGACACAACAGGTTCTTCCATTCGGCTTCGAAGCGGGCGACCGGGACATTCATGGCGGCCACTTTGAGAGCAACGACCTCCCCGGGGAGTGGTATTTCCTGAGCACGCAGTATGGCGCGAACGGTGCCGGGGTCAAGGTCTTCCTCCCGGAGTTTCCGGGCAAAATCCTCGGCCTTTCGCCGTCTCTCGGCATGGGTTGATGCGTCGACCTGGGTGTAGGCGTAAAGAACCGTATAGTCAAACTGGCTCAGATCAACCTCCGCCCGGTAGACCACGGCCATGCCACCCACCCCAATTTTCTCTTTCAGGATGTATGCCCCGTCCATGACGACATCGCCATCGGAGACGTCGTAGAGTGGAGCATCTTCATCCCGTGCGGCGGCTGCATCGATGTCGGCCCCGACGGGGTCCTCCACCTGCGAGAAGGGAAACGCACCGCCGGCATCCACAGTTCTTTCTCCGGCCTCCTGCAGTTCCTCGCGCAGTTCGTTCACTTCTTCCGACGACAGCAGCCCTTCTCTCACAAGCCAGTCGCCGCCCGTGCTGGATGATGGATCGTCCCTGAGCTCTTTTTCCAGAGTCTCCGCCTGTTCCGTCTCAACGAGCCCGCGCTCGGCGGCCATACGCAGGATCAAAGCTATTTCTTCCTGTTTGTCGTCCATTATTCCCCGTAATCAAAATAAGGATTCACAATCCAGACGTTATTCGCCGGTATCATCCTGTGTGGACAAAAAAGCACGCAGTTCCCTCCGCAACAGCTCGCGGTGGTTCTCCCCCAACCAGGGGCGTTTCATAACCCCCTGCACTCCTCGTTCCAGATCCTCCTTGCTCAAGGCGCTGATGCGTTCACCGTGCCGGTTGAAGGCAAGCATGATACTGGCATAGTAAAGCACGGCCGCCACCGCATCGGGCAGCGGGCCGCCGCAGCTCATCCGGGCGTCACGGGCGAAAGTTTTGGTGCGTTTAAGAAGCTCGAGCGGCGGATTCGGGTGGTGCAGAAGTTCACGGAACGTGGCAATGGTTTCAGGCACTTCATCCGTTGCCCCCCCGCAATCTTCCTCCGCCCTGTGCACGGATGTATGCCGGAGAGATTCCAGAGACGCGGAAAGCTGGTGTTCGAGCACCGCCCCCAGCTCCTCTTCCCGCCAACCGGTTTCCTGATCATCGAGGCCAAGCAGACGTGAGAGCGACTCCCCACTGCTATTCTCAATCCCTTCGCTGGTGTTTCCCATCTAAC
>JBKHGK010000283.1:0-2916 GCA_046539705.1 Candidatus Brocadiia bacterium
GGTAAATATTCAGAGAATCAGGTGCCGGAATGTACGTAAAACAGGCTTCCAGCCTGTTCCCGCCGAGCAGACCAGAGGCAAAGATGCCTGTGTTGCGCTCATTAAAGCACCATTGGCCCGTATTTCACAAACCTCAAGCGTTAATTATCCTGAAACCAATATGACCGAACGATAATCCTGACTTTAAAGACCGGTTTGCTCCCGGAGTTGGTGTAACTACACGAGCGCGCTTGTCTGTTCTTGTATATGGCGCACTGATGACTCGTGAAATATACGGGTTGGGGAGGTGAAGGGCGCCCACTGGTTCGCCAGAGCGGATGTTTTTTTCTTTTAAGTCCGAATTCCACTGATATGTCACACGGACACGGCGGTAACATAAGAGAACTGGCCGAGGCTGCGGGTAAAGATGAGGCCGAGATACTGGATTTCAGCGCGAATATAAATCCGCTTGGTCCGCCGCCGTGGCTGCGGCCCCTCATAAGCCGCAGCCTTGATCGGGTTGTGCACTATCCGGATCCGGATTCGACGGAGCTGGTGGGTGCTATAGCCCGGCGGCACGGGATCTCTCCAGGCCGGGTGGTTGCGGGAAACGGCACCAGCCAGCTCATTTTTACTCTCTGCCGGATTGTGGAACGCGATAGAGCACTCGTTCCGGTGCCGGCCTACATTGATTACGCCAGGGCCGCGCGACGGAGTGGCTGTGATGTGACGGAACTTCCCCTCCGCGCTGCGGACAATTTCCACCCGGATTTCGAGCGTATCGAGGACAACCTGCATGACAGTGATCTTGTCTTTCTGGGGCGGCCCAACAATCCCACCGGGATCGGATTCAAAAGGGAGGCGTTGCTACGGCTTGCCGGGCGGCACCGGGGCGTCCTGTTCATCGTGGACGAAGCGTTTATTGATTTTACGCCCGATCAGAAGGGGTGCGCGGGATGCGCGCCGGAGAATGTTGTTGTGCTGCGTTCGATGACGAAATTTTACGCCGTGCCCGGCCTGCGGCTGGGCTATGCAGTGGCCTCGGCCGATCTGGCGAGAAAACTGCGAAACGCACTTCCCCCCTGGTCGCTGAACGTTTTTGCGCAGCGGGTGGGCTGCCGGGTGCTGGCGGATGTGGATTACGCCGAGCGTTCGGTCGAGCTGGTTCAACGAGAGCGGGGACGGCTCATGCGGGAACTCCAGGAAATGCAGGGCCTCACGGTTTTTCCCGGAGAGGCAAATTTCCTCCTGGTTCGAATTGACACAGAGGCGCCCTCGGCACGGGAACTTGCCCGCAGAATGCTTGACGACCACGGCATGGCCCTGCGGGTATGCGATAATTTCGGGGGGCTCGACGATCGCTTTTTCCGTATCGCTGTCCGGAGGGAAGAGGAGAACAGGCGGCTTCTTGCGGCCCTCAGCGAAGAATTTGGCGGCAACAGCATATCTCCTCCATCGAATTCCCGCACCCCGTCCATCATGTTTCAGGGCACCAGTTCCAGTGCCGGGAAAAGTGTCATGACAGCCGCTCTGTGTCGGATTCTGCTGCAGGACGGTTTCCAGGTAGCGCCGTTCAAAGCACAGAATATGTCGCTGAATTCCTTTGTCACCCTCGACGGCCGGGAACTGGGCCGGGCCCAGGCCATGCAGGCTCAGGCGTGCAGGCTCGAGCCGGATGTGCGGATGAACCCGGTATTGCTGAAACCGAACTCCGACACGGGATGTCAGGTCATTGTGAACGGTCGGCCGGTGGATAATATGTCGGTCACCGAATACGTCGATTACAAACCGGAGGCCTTTCGCACGGTCAAAGAAAAATTCGATTCCCTGGCCGCCGGTCACGACGCCGTAGTTCTTGAAGGGGCCGGAAGCCCGGCGGAGATCAACCTGAAGCACCATGATATCGTGAATATGCGCATGGCGGAATACGCCGATGCGCCTGTCCTGCTCGTGGGGGATATCGACCGAGGCGGGGTTTTTGCCTCCTTTGTGGGGTGCATGGAACTGATGGAACAGTGGGAAAGAGAACTGGTGGGCGGATTCGTGGTTAACAAATTTCGGGGAGATTCCTCATTACTGGACACCGCTTTCCAGTATGTCCACAGACATACCGGGAAGGATGTGCTGGGAACCATCCCCTTCATGGAGGATCTCGGTCTCCCTCAGGAGGATTCCGTCGAGTTCAAGAGCGGTCCCCTGGATGATCGGCCTGTCAGCGATGAGGCCGTGGAGGTGGTTGTGCTGGACCTGCCGCATATTTCCAATTTCACCGATCTGGATGCGCTCCGGCTCGAGCCGGACGTAAGGGTGCGGATAGCACGTCCCCGCGATGATGTCGGGCGGCCGGATGCAGTGATACTGCCGGGGAGTAAGAACGTGATGGGGGATCTGCAGACCCTGTGTGATAGCGGTAAGGCGGAAACGGTTGCGGAGCTGGCCAGAACAGGAAAAACCGAACTCGTCGGGCTGTGCGGAGGATTTCAGATGCTGGGTCGGGAAATTGGTGACCCACACGGGGTGGAGTCGACCGGTCGGGCGCAAAAAGGCCTCGGCCTTCTCCCGGTGGAAACCTCACTGGCTCCCCGGAAAACTCTCCGGAGGGTCGAGGGCACTCACCTTCCCTCTCAATGTTCCGTAACCGGGTATGAAATTCACCACGGGAGGACCGACAGCGGCGGGGCGCGGCCCATAATCAGGGCGGAGGATGGGAGATTACTGGGCGCCGCGGCTCCGGATGCCCCGGTGTGGGGGACGTATCTGCATGGAGTGTTCGACTCGGACCGGTTCCGCCGGTGGTTCATCGATCGTCTGCGCCGGCGCAGAGGACTGGCCCCGAAAGGCGATGTTCAGGTGGAATACGATCTCGAACCCGCACTTGACCGGCTTGCAGAGGTCGTGCGGCGGAATATAGATATGGAACGTATATATGAACTGTTG
>JBKHGK010000284.1:0-2873 GCA_046539705.1 Candidatus Brocadiia bacterium
TTGAGGTTTGTGAAATATGCGGGTTATTCTCCCTCCTCCAGCCGGTCCACCACCTCGGTCAGCGTCTGAAGGGCTTCGATGGGGGTCATTTCGTTGGGGTTGAGTTCCAGCAATTCCTCCCGTATTTCCGCGTCCATCGGCCTGAACAGGGGCATCTGGACCTGTTTTGACTCCGGCACATCCTCCCGTTCGGGCGCGAAGGTGGGCTTGTCGTCCGGCCCGATGGCATTTTTCTCCAGGTGTTCCAGGATCTCCCGGGCCCGGTCCACCACATCATCGGGCACGCCGGCCAGGTTGGCCACGTGTATGCCGTAACTTTCATCCGCGTGGCCCGGAACTATGCGGTGAAGGAATATTATCTCCCCCTGCCATTCCCTGACGGCGACGTTCAGGTTCTGCACCCCCTCCATGGTGTTGGCCAGCTGGGCGAGCTCGTGGTAATGGGTGGCAAAAAGAGTCCGCGCCCTGACCTCGTCGTGGATGTGCTCGGCCGTGGCCCAGGCAATGCTGACCCCGTCGAAAGTGCTGGTGCCCCGGCCAACCTCATCCAGAATGATCAGGCTCCGGGGAGTGGCATTGTTCAGGATGTTGGCCACCTCCACCATCTCCACCATGAACGTGCTCTGCCCGCGGGCCTGGACGTCGCTGGCACCGACTCTGGTGAATATGCGGTCCACCACGCCGACCCGTGCCTCTTTGGCCGGCACGAAACAGCCCATCTGGGCCATGAGTGTGATGAGGGCGATCTGGCGGATGTAGACGCTTTTCCCCGCCATGTTGGGCCCGGTGACGATCATCAGGCGGCTGTCCTCCCCGTCCATCTCCACGCCGTTCGGGACGAACTGTTCCTCCATGATCACCTCCAGCACCGGATGGCGGCCATCCTCGATCTCAAAGCTGGCGTCCTCACATATCTCCGGGCGGCTGTAGTTGCGGGCGGCGGAGACCTTGGCCAGTGACAGCAGGGCGTCGAGGCCTGCGATGGCCCGGGCGGTGTTCTGAAGACGGGTGGTGTATTCGGCTATTTCCTCCCGCACGTCCTGGAATATCTCGTATTCAAGCTCCTGCGCCCGATCGTCGGCGGTGAGCACCTGCGATTCCCAGTCCTTCAGCTCGGGTGTGATGTAGCGCTCGGAATTCTTAAGGGTCTGTTTCCGGGTGTAATTATCCGGGACCTTATCCTTGTGGGCGTTGGTTATCTCGATGTAATACCCGAAGACCTTGTTGAAACCCACTTTAAGGGACGGGATTTCGGTTCTTTCCGCCTCTTTGGACTCAAACTCGGCGATCCAGTTTTTCCCCTCGCGTGCGGTCTGTCGCAGTTCATCCAGCTCACCGTTGAACCCGTCCCGTATAATTCCTCCTTCGGTGAGGGTGCTGGGCGGGTCGTCCATGATTGCGCTGTCGATCAGGCCGGTAACATCCGGCACCGGATCGAGCTGCTGCCGCAGCTGCTGGAGCTGCCCGGCGGCGCGGTCCTCCAGAAGTTCGCGCAGGGGCGGGATCTGCCGCAGACTGTTGCGCAGGCTTATGAGGTCCCGGGCATTGACCCGGCCGGTGGAGACTTTGGTCGTCAGGCGTTCCACGTCGTATATTTCCCGCAGGTTGTCGCTCAGATCCTGACGCAGATGTGAGGAGCCGGTCATCTCCTCCACCGCGTCCAGCCGGTCTTCAATGCGTTCTCGATCCTTCAGCGGCGTGAGTATCCACCGGCGCAGCAGCCGGGCCCCCGGCGGCGTGTCCGTCTCGTCCAGCACCGACAGCAGGCTGCCGTCCCGGCTGGTATCGCGCATCGTCTCCACCAGCTCCAGGGAGCGTTGCGTCATCCGGTCGAGGATCAGGTAGTCGTCCGGGCGGAACGCGGAAATAGCGGTGATGTGCTGCATGGTGCCGCCCTGAGTCTCCTCCACATAGTTCAGAATGGCCCCGGCGGCGCCCAGCGCCGGACCCAGCTCCGAACAGCCGAAACCATCCAGACTGGCCGTCCCGAAATGCTCATTGAGCCTGCGGCGTCCGTCCTCCTGGGAGAATTCCCACGGCGGGCGACGCGTGACCATGCAGTCCTCGGGCAGATCCCGGGTGGCCGGGTGGGGATCCTCTTCCTCGGATTCGGTGGCGGGCAGCAGACATTCCGCGGGGGCTATCCTTCGCAGGCTGTCACCCAGGGAATCTTTGCTCACATCCTCCACCTCAAAACCCCCGGTCGACAGGTCCAGCCAGGCGACGCCGAACTTTTTGCGCCCCTCCCGAATGGCGGCCAGGTAGTTGTTGGCCTCCCGGTCAAGTATGTTCTCCTCGGTCAGCGTGCCACGGGTCATCACCCTTGTGACGTCCCGATCCACCAGTCCGGACGCCTCGGAGGGGTCCTCTACCTGATCGCAGACCGCCACGCGGTGACCGTCCTCGATCAGCCTCTTGATGTAGTTGTCGGCCGAGTGACACGGGAAACCGGCCATCGGCACCGGCTCCTCGCCTTTCTCCCGGCTGGTCAGCGCTATACCCAGCACCCGCGCCGCAGTCTTGGCGTCCTCATAGAACAGCTCGTAGAAATCCCCCATCCTGAACAGCAGAAGGGCATCTTCATGCTGCTTCTTGAAGGCCAGATACTGGCGCATCATCGGTGTCGGACCGTTTTTAGCCATGGCTGTGTAAAAAGAAAAACCGGAAAATGCGAAAAGCGTGAATAATGGAAGGAAGTGCGACAATCCTCAACGGATACCCAATGAAGATGGCTGTACTGTATCCGCCCACAATAAGACTGTCAATTTGGCCCCGATATCGGGAGGATCCGCGCCCATCAGAACCCGCAAAACCCCACTCTGAAAGAGGCTGTCGCCTCGGCCGCGCGACTGCGGGATGCGGGATGTGGGATG
>JBKHGK010000285.1:0-2865 GCA_046539705.1 Candidatus Brocadiia bacterium
CCCTACCTTCATCCACAATCTCGAGGGCCTCCGGTTCACGCCCGCCCGCATCCTCTTCGGGTTCTTCCATGGAGATGTCAATCTCGGCCTCTCTTTCCTCCCCATCCTCACGCACGGTCAGCTTCTGCTGTGGCAGGGTGCCTTCCTCTTTATCGATCACACCGCCGTATTTCAGCATGACCCGCACCATCGCGCTGCGATCACGCGGCCATACATCGTAATCACCCGGCCAGTTGGGACGCCGGCGCCAGTCAAACCGGCCCGACCCGGTCATCTCCATCTCCCCTTCCGGGGTGATCTGCGGATCCAGCAGGTGCTGATCCATATCAAACTGCTCGCTCTGACTCACCACATCGGGCAACAGCTGAACATTTTTCCATCCTTGCTCCGTCGTCTCGATTTCGACGACCAGTCCATCACCCCGGTCCAGAGTGATCATCAGCGCAGCATCTTCTTCCCCTGCCTCTCCGAGCTCGTGTTTGATCGTCTCAGCCCGATAGACAAGTTCATCGCCGCTGTATTGTTCATCCAGCCCACCGCCCTGGATGTGGACCCTGGCCGCCGCCGGATTCGGCATACGCAGTTCCCATCGTGCATCGGCCGATGTCGTCTTGTTCTGAAAATGTCTTTCCACGGCAATTTCGTTCGCATCGGCCATCACCGTCCTGCGCAAATGGTCAGGCTTCCCCCAGGACCAGAAACCTCCCCCGAACAGCACATCGGTGATCACCTCGTCCTCGGTCGCCTCCTCGATCCTCTGGATGTGGTTTCGAGCTCCCAGCACATCGCTGTAGCCGTCGGCGGCCAGAATCTCCTTTTGCGTCGGTTTATGCACGATATTTACAATTCGACCGCGATAGTTCGGGACGACGTCGGTCCGCAGTTTATCGGTATTGAGCTCGTAGATCCGGCCACCCGCCCGGCGTTTGAACCAGTCCTCTTTGCGTCGGTCGTCCGGCATGGCCCGTTCGATCCGACGCGGCATATCCTCCCGGCCGCCGGGAACGTACCATGGGGTGCCATCCTCGGGATTTTCAACACGAGCGAAACCCTCGGCCTCTCGCACGGCATCAATGATCACGGGGTCCAGAGATCGCGCACTCGCCTCGGCCAGATGCTCCGCGTAGACCGGGTTATCCTCCTGGGCCGCTGCCTCATTGGCCCGTTCCAGAATCTCCGCGAGTTTTTCAGTGGCTTCGAGGTTCAAAAACTTCCGTCGCATATTGACCGACCACGCGCTCCATCGGACCAGGCCACCCGGCACGTAAAAGCCGCTGTCGGCCCGCAGCTCATCTGATGTCTCGAGAAACTCACGCACATGCGGGGCCGCTTTCTCGCCGTAATACTCCCGCAGAAATCGGTCGACAAGCTCGTCTGCATCCTGGTCGGGATCCCATTTCAGCTGTTCCCACACCCAGTATTTCAGTTCCGACCAGTTCGCGTTGCTCACCCCGGACGCCGTCTGTTCCTGAGCCCCGTGAACCCCGTATTCATCCCACAGCCGGATATCATCGATATGGTTGAAGAGGTTGGGCCACTCGTATTCTCCCCCTGTTGCCCAGTGCCAGGTGGTCACCTTATCGTGCACCTGTGGCCATTCCCGCAGAGCCTCCTCATAGAGTCGGTTTGCCACGTTATCGCGAATCGTTCCCAGATGGTCCCCCGCCTGGTTGAGGCTCGCGTCGCTGGAGACAATCTGTATCCAGATGTTCTCGTGCGGACGGACGTTTTCCGGCACGGGCAGGGTGTTCCAGTAGGCGAAGGTCATAATCTCGTGATCCGGATACTCATCCTCCAGCCGTTCCATCACGCCATTGAGCATCACGAGCATCGGAGCCGCCTCGCTGCCTTCTTTCTCAATCAGTTCCTGACAGTTCTCGCACTTGCCGCATCCAAATTTAAACGGTCCGTCCATTTGCCCGAGTCCAAAAGGCGCCCCATCCGCATCACGGTCCTCGAACTTTTTGGCAAGCTGCTCCGCAAAATCATCCTGGAATTCTTCATCAAGAGGACAGTTATCCCAGGTATCGAAGTTCCGAAAATTGTGATTGGCGTTATGCGGTGTTCCGGTCGGGGGGAACTGCCTGTTCTTCCGCGCATATACCTTCGTCTCCTCTCCCGTGGCCTGGCTCCATTCAAAGTGCATTGGGTTTCGGTGGTAGAAAGCCGGTTCAAAGGTCTCCTGGACATCGGGCAGAGGTAAGGTGGACAGATCCGGTATATGTTCGTATTCTTCGGAGTAAAAACCAACTCCCAGATGGTTCTGCAGAAGACCATAGACGCCGTACTCCAGCCCCAGCTCCGTCTGAGCGCTTATAACAAACTCCCCATCCTCAGAATGAAGACGGTAAGCGTGATCCGCGGTGCGATCTCCGCTGGTCCCGGGAAGTTCGTCCACAACTTCCAGCGAGATTGCGGCATTATCCCCTTCCACATCCTCGATGTCCTCCACCAGTGACAACTCAGCACCGGAAATTTTCTCCAGATACTCCCGCAGCACATCCCCCGGGTCTTCATATCCATTATGCACAATGGCAGCGGTCGCTTCGCCCTCATCGCTCACGATGATCTCCTCTGCACCTGCGGTTCCCCCCAAAAGACAACAGACACCGACCACCAGAACGATGACACGCCGCATTTTCATCTCCCTGTGACAGACCCATGAACGAATTGTCATGCTTCAACTCATAATTATACTATAGAAATTCCACGGTGCAGTCAACCAAGGGAAAGGAAAACCAACCCATTCCACTTTTCTCAGGCGTCACAGGGTTGCAGGTGGACGGTCCGGGGGAAATCAAAGCTAACACCTGCATCCGTAACAGGCTAATCCGTAAATTTCACGAGTCGTCAGTGCGCCATATA
>JBKHGK010000286.1:0-2864 GCA_046539705.1 Candidatus Brocadiia bacterium
AGGGCCAATCCATTCCGTCTCCACCACTGTTCAATCACTGTCCGTTCCTCCCTTTGATTCAGTCTCTCGCCGTGTAGTTGCGGATCTTCACCGTGAAACTATTCCTCAGCGACCTCTCCCCCTTTGCCACCTCCAACGACACCCTGATCAGCCCTTTCCTCTCCTCCCCCTCATCGTCCTCCTCGTTCTCATTCTCTCTGAACTTCTCAAACTCCAAACTCCCATCGACCAAACAATCGATGGTTGTGGAATCCCCGACAACAAGCTCCGAACCGTCCTGGTGGATCGTTACCTTCGGCCTTGACCCATTTTCATTTTGAAGGTAAAGAGTGATCTCATCAGCTTTCCCATCATCCGCAAAATCATCATAATCATAGGCTTCTTCCATAACGCCCTTGATGGTGAAGGACGCCAGTTGGAGATCCTCCTGCAGCTGGCGGATATCCTGGCTCTGATGCCAGTCGCGGATGGCCAGGGCGGCCACCGATGCGACCGGAAGCAGGACCAGCAGCAGAATGGAGAGGGCCAGGATGATCTCAATCAGCGTCATCGCATATTCGCCTCTCCCCCGAATGTTCATGGCTGACCCCCCGGCAGTTTTGATACGATTGTCACCAGTTCCATGTCGCTGCTGTCGCCCCACGATATCTTAACGCTGACCTTCTTTGAATCGTGGTCCGTAACAGGTTCGACCGTCCATTCTCTTTCCCCCTCTTCATCGCCCATATCTACCGTATCGGAGCCATCCTCAAGAGTGCCATATGGTTCCGATTTCAGCTCCTCCATCTTGCCGGCCGCATGCCACGTGGCAAGACGCCGCATCCGCGCGTTGCGAAGATTCCGTCGGTTGGTGACGTAGAATGTGGGCACGCCGATGATGGCGATCAACAATATGACAGAGGCAATGATCAGTTCCACCAGTGAATAGCAGCAGTTTCGCCTCATGATCTTCCTCCCTCCCGCGCCTTGAGGGTCGTGCAGGGGGATCGGCCCGCACCCCCGAACCGACCCGGAGAACGTAGCAATATTCCCTGAACGCATTGTACAGCAATGTTTGCCCGATGACCACCATGGAAACCAGCAGTTCGCTGAGACTCCGTGAAGACCGGGGAATGTCACCTTCTGCCGGTAATGTTTATGGACCACAACGAAAAACCCGGATGCTCCTGCGGATTGAGATGCCACCTCGAGTGAACGTCGGGAGAATATACAGAGCGGCGGGCAGCCGGATTTACTGTCGCGTGATGGATTGAAACATGCCCGCGTTTTCCGGAAAACGGAGTATGGACAGGCCGGGTCACCGATCACGGATTATTGGGCCGGTTACTCAGTCCTTCTGGGCCGAATTGACCCCGGGGGATGGTCTTCATACAATGCCGGACATCGCTTGATGGGCAAAAACAAAGAAACCATGCCATTGAAACATTTCACCGATGATGAGGAGGTGCCGATAATGAGCGTCAGGAGTGATCTGGAGAAACGTCTCTACGACGAGATAATGTCGATTCCCGTTATTGATGTGCATTCACACGTTCCTCATGAGAGCCCGTTTGCCAGCTCTCTGCGCGATCTGCTGGGGTATCACTATTTCACCGAGCTTGCCCACAGCGCAGGAATGGACAAAGAGGTAATCGATGAGGATAATCCGGACGAACAAATGCTGCCGGAACTGGTTAACGCCATGCAGACGCTGGACAACACGGTGCAGTATGAGTGGATGATCGAACTCGCGCGGGAACTCTTTGATTTTCAGGGCAGGCGTCTTACCGAGGACAACTGGCAATCACTCGCCGATGCGGTGGAGCAAAAAGGCCGAAACGCCGGGCGGGAGCAGGAAATTCTGGACAGGGCCTCCATCGAAAAGGTCTTCCTGACAAATCCGTTCGACGATGATCTCTCCACGGTGAACACCGATATCTTTGTTCCGTCCCTTCGGGCGGACAGCCTGGTGTTCGAGCTCGAACAGGAGGACGTGCAGGAATCGTTGCAGGAGGTGGCCGACACCGACATAAGCGACGCCGAGAGCCTGAGGGGGGCCCTCGGAACCGTCGTGTCGCATTTTGTGGACCATGGGGCCCGCAGCATGGCGCTTTCGTTGCCGCCTGGATTCGAGGTGTTCCCGGTGGTGGACAGCGACCTGGATACGGCCGTGGCCAAGACCATGCAGGGAAAGCCACTGAGCAGTGAGGAGACCGAAACGCTGCGGTGTGGGGTGCTGTTTGCCCTGGCGGAGCTCTGCCGAGATCATGACCTGCCGGTGCAGCTCATGTACGGCGTCATTCGCGATGCCTACCGGCACGGCGTGCCGAAGGGCACGGATCTGCCGGTCGCCGGTGATTCCCTCCGGGGTCTTCTGCCCCTGCTGAACGAGTTCCCCGGGATCGATTTCTGTCTTTCCGTCCTTTCGGACAGCCAGGCACAGGAGCTGGCAAGCTACGGCTGGATACTTCACAATGTGATTATCAGTGGCCACTGGTGGTACGACACGGTACCGGCCTATGTCCAGCGGGACCTGGCGGCGAGGATTCAGAGCGTTCCCAAAACCGAACTCATCGGCTATTACAGTGATATGTACAAACTGGAGTTCGGTTTGCCCAAATACAACATGTATCGGCGTATCCTGGCCCGCGTACTGGCCGAGGATCTGATCGGATCCGGCCGCGGAACCGAGAAGGACGCGGTGGAGGTTGCACGGTATCTGCTCCGTGACAATGCCCGGCGGATCTTCGACATCTAACCGGTATATTTTACGAGTCGTCAGTGCGCCATAGTCGTAGACCAAACCGGTGTTGCCGGTAATGTTAAACAGCCTGCTGTTATAAACCTGTCTGTGACTTTGCGATTCACGTTTGCTGAAGTTGCTT
>JBKHGK010000287.1:0-2841 GCA_046539705.1 Candidatus Brocadiia bacterium
TCGGGACCTACTGACGAACGTGGTTGACTGAATACTTACCTGCACTCGGGCTATGATGAGACCGCCCCGTTCGGGGCTGAAATTGATTTTTGCGTTTGGATTTGTGACTCCTGTCTGTCCCCTGTAGAATGTCATTTTTCGTTCATCGGGAGAGATTCATGAAATACGTTGAGGAAACGGGCACCGTAGAGGAGGTTGATGGGGAGACTGCCACCGTACGGCTGGACAACAGGATCGAGGAATCCTGTGGATCCTGCTGTGCATGCGACGCATTTCAGTCCGGGGACAACATGATCGACATACCCGCCCGTGACGTGACCCAGGGGGACCGCGTGGAGGTCCGCATACCCAGGGTCAACACCTTTCTCAGCATCCTGCTCATTTTCATAATCCCGCTGGGGCTGTTCATGACGGGCATCACCGTGGGGCAACAGCTGCAGGGCGGAGCCCGCATTGGAAACATTTCCGTAATAGGGGGCGTTATCGGCCTGGTGGCCGGTATGGGGTTCGCATGGATAATGAATCGGGTCATTAGCTCCCGAGCGGAAATCGAGGCCCGGAAGATTTCTTCCGAGTAGTGATCGGTAGACGACATATATTCCGAAAGGTTCACTCATGCCGGAACAGGACACACTTCTGGAACTTGACGACGAGAACATGTATCAGTCGGCGGTTGGCCGCGAGCATGGATTAACGGTCGAAACTGTGGATGCATACGCCGATGACATCTCCGAATACACCGACCGGATTCAGGAAAGGCGCGGAGGAGATCTTGGATTTATGGATCTACCCTACGATTCCCGGCTGGTCGAGACCATTGAAGAGAAAGCCAGCAGTCTCGGGGACTGGTGTGAGAACTTCGTTGTGCTGGGCATCGGAGGATCAGCACTCGGCAATATCACCCTGAACCGGGCCCTTCTGCATCCTCAACACAACCTCCTTCCGGCGGATCATCCGGCGCGTGATGGCAATCCGCGCGTATTCGTGCTGGATAACGTCGACCCGCACAGAATCAAAGGCCTCCTCGAGCTACTTCGGGGACAGATGTCGAAGACCGCCTTTAACGTGATCACCAAATCCGGATCGACGGCGGAGACGATGAGCCTCTTCCTGCACGTCAGAGAACTCCTCAGCCGCATAGACGGCTGCGATCCTGCCCGTCAGATGATTCTCACAACCGATGAGGACCCGGTTAACAGCGTGCTGCGACGGATTGGCGAGGACGGCGATTATTTCATGTTACCACTTCCCCGCAATGTCGGCGGTCGATTCAGCGTTCTCAGCGCGGTGGGGCTGATGCAGGCGGCTGCATGCGGCATAAATGTTGCCGAACTCCTGGAGGGCGCCGCGGCGATGGACGAACAGTGCCGGGAGAACATCCTCCAGGCCAACCCGGCCGCGCTGTACGCCTGTCTCCTCTACGAACATTATCGCAATGGAAAACACATAGATGTACTGATGCCCTACACAGATTCCCTCAGCGCATTCTCCGACTGGTTCTGCCAGCTCTGGGCCGAAAGCCTGGGAAAACGACACGGTATCGGCGAGAAAAACGTCTTCCGGGGGCCGACCCCTGTTGGTGCCGTGGGTGTAACCGACCAGCACTCGGTCATGCAGCTCTTCCAGGATGGTCCATTTGACAAAGTACTGACCCTCCTGGAGGTGACCGACGAGGACGGGGTCGAACTGCCCATATGTCCCGGGGAGGCCGAGGAGGAACTGGAGTATCTGGCCGAACACAGTTTCGACGAGCTGTTCCACGCGGAGTTGCAGGCCACCCGCTGTGCACTGCGCGACAAAAACCGGCCAAACTGCACTCTGCGCATCCCGGAGGTCAGCGAAAGAACGCTCGGAGAACTGTTCATGTTCTTCGAATACGCCGTCACCTACAGCGGCTACCTCTACCAGGTGAACGCCTTCAATCAACCGGGCGTTGAGCTGGGCAAACAGTACACGTACGGCCTGATGGGCCGGGATGGTTATGAATCACCTCAACTCTGAGGCCCCTCCCGATGTCCGAGCCTGACTACCTTGATCACATATACTGTGAAAAATGCATCGAGGGTATGCGCAGGCATCTGCCGGACGACGCGGTGGAGGTCATCGTAACCTCTCCCCCCTACAACATTGGGGTCAACTACGGGGAATACGATGACAACCGCCCTTTTGAGGAATATCTGGACTGGATGAAGGAGCTGGGCGAGCAGTGCGCAAGAATCCTGAAACCTCAGGGATCTTTCTTCCTCAACATCGGTGACCGCCCTTCCGATGAACTCCGTTCCTTTGAGATAGCCAGCGCGTTCCGGGAATATTTCCACGTTCAGAACACCATTCACTGGGTGAAATCAATCGCCGTACCCGAGGAAGATATCAATATCGGCCATTACAAACCCGTCAACAGCGGCCGATATCTGAACAATATGCATGAATATATCTTTCACTTCACCCTGCAGGGCAATGTGCCTGTGGATAAGCTGGCCATCGGTGTCCCCTACCAGGACAAAAGCAACATAGGCCGGTGGAAGAAGGCCAGGCAGGACTGCCGCGATAGAGGGAATATGTGGTTTATTCCCTATGACACCGTGCAGAGCCGCAAGGACCACCCCGCGGCTTTCCCCCCGCGACTACCGGAGATGTGTCTGCGCCTGCACGGAGGTCCGAAACACGAATCCGCAGAAAACACGGACGTACCGAAGAACGACGATCCGACTGCCCTGGTCCTTGACCCTTTCATGGGCAGCGGGTCCACGGCCCTGGCCGCAAAACGCTGCAAATACCACTACGTGGGTTTTGAGGTTGACGCCGAATACGTCCGTATTGCCCGCCGCAGACTGTCCCAGA
>JBKHGK010000288.1:0-2838 GCA_046539705.1 Candidatus Brocadiia bacterium
CCAGGAATCAATCTGACAGCATTGGCATTGCCCCGAACATCTGGAGACGCTTCCGTTTCACAAACGCAAAACATCAATTCCAATGGATAAAAAGTTCGATCCGGAAAAATTGGATAAACTGAATGATCCGCAGCGACTGGCGGATATTCCGCCGGACTATATTGCCGGCCAGTTGAGCACGGCTGAACCGGATATCATGGTTGAAATCGGCGCCGGCACGGGATTGTTCTCGGTCGCATTTCTGGACCGGTTCGATCCGACGACCGTCTACGCCTGCGACATATCGGACGTGATGATCGACTGGATGACCGACAATCTGTCATCCGAGTATCTCCGGATTATCCCGGTGAAATCCGAAGAGCACACCGTGCCCCTCGAGGACGGCGTCGCGGACGTGGTCTATATGATCAACGTGTACCACGAACTGGAACATCCGCTTCTTTCGATTGACGAATTCCACCGTCTCCTGAAACCCGGCGGAGAAATTCTCATTGTTGACTGGGAAAAGAGGGAGATGTCGGAAGGCCCGCCCACAAATATCCGGTGTCGGCCCGGGAACGTCGCGGAGCAGCTGACCGGATCCGGGTTCACCGACGTGTCGATGTCCAACGAATTGCCGAAGCATTTTCTGGTGGTGGGAACGAGGGACGGGTGAAGCCGTCCGGGTTGGTTGGAAGAGGACCGGCGCGGCGCCCCATTGGCCGCGCCGCGCCGATCTGGAGGCAGGGCGCTGGCGATGTTCGAAATATACGTGTCACGATGTGACGGTGCGGGCGCTCTGCGGGTGATTACTCGCTTCCGATGTACCCCTCTTTTTCGAGGTGGAGGAGCACTTCCTGGGCGCATTCCTCCGGGTCCAGCTCCACGGTGTCCAGCACCACCTCCGCGTCATCGGGTTCCTCGTAGGGGTCGGATATGCCGGTGAAGTTCTTCACTATTCCCTTACGTGCCTTCGCGTAGAGCCCTTTCCGGTCGCGCTGTTCGCAGACCTCAACCGGGGTATCCACGTGGACGAGGTTGAATCCGCCACCGCTCTCGATCATATTCCGCACCTCCTTCCGCACGGCGTCGTAGGGCGCGATGGGGGCGCAGATGGCCACACCTCCGTTTTTGGTGATCTCGCTGGCAACGAAACCTATTCTGCGGATGTTCAGGTCCCGATGTTCCTTGGAGAAACCGAGTTCGGAGGAGAGGTTTCGCCGGACTATGTCGCCGTCCAGCAGCGTAACCTTTCGTTCACCCATTTCACGGAGTTTCACCAGCAGCACGTTGGCCGCCGTGGATTTGCCGGAGCTCGGCAGGCCGGTGAAGAAGACCGTGAACCCCTGATTCTCGCGTGGGGGATAGGTTTCCCGCAGCTCATCGACCACCTCCGGAAAGCTGAACCATTCCGGTATGCGGCGTCCGTCCTCCAGTCGGCTGCGCAGGTCGGTCCCGGAGATGTATTTTCCGTTCATATCATCCGGTATTTCGGGCAGGGCCATATAACAGTCCTCCTCCGGAACATAGGCCATATGTTCGAAGGTGGCGATTTCAATACCCATTTCCTCCTCGTGTTCCTCGAGCAGTCCATGAGCATCGTAGGGGTCGTAGAATGGAGCGCCGTTTGAGTCATCTCCCGGGCCGGCGTGATCCCGCCCGACGATGAAGTGTGTGCAGCCATAATTCTTCCGTATAAGCGCATGCCACATGGCTTCCCGTGGGCCGCCCATCCGCATCGCCAGGGGCAGCAGGCTGAGCATGGCGGCATTGGGCGGGTAATGGGGGAGGAGCTTTTCGTAGCAGCGGATACGCGTATGATAATCAACGTCACCGGGTTTGGTCATCCCAACGACCGGATGAATAAGGAGGTTGGCTTCAAGCTTCCGAAGCGCGCGCATGGTCAGTTCATAATGCGCTTTGTGCATCGGGTTACGGGTTTGGAACCCGACCACTTTTCTCCACCCGTTCTGGTGGAATTTCTCGCGCAGTTGCGCCGGGGTGTTCCTCAGTTCGCGGTAGTCGTAATGCACGGGGAGCTGAAGCCCTTCTATGCGCCCCCCCACATAGACGGGGTTGCTGTGGGTGGCCAGATATTCCACCGCCGGATGTGCCGCGTCGCTCGTGCCGTAGACGCAGTGTCCTTCGTGTTCCAGATCCGGAGCCCAGATATCCTCCACATGGAGAGCGGCCAGCATGACTCCTTCCCTGTCCCGCAGGGCCAGCATATCGCCGGTCTGAACTCCTTCCGCCAAATCCCTGGTTATATCCAGCGTGATGGGGATCGGCCACAGGGTTCCGTCGGAAAGCCGCATCTGCTCGCAGACACCCGTATAGTCATCCCGAGTCATGAAACCCTCGAGCGGGGAAAACCCACCGTTCAGCAGCAGTTCAATGTCGCAGAGCTGACGTTCGGTCAGGTCCCACGAGGCCCAGTCGGTGGATCGTTCCTTGAGTTCGCTGGCTCTGTCATCGTCCACGAGGGGATCAACGAGCTCTCCTCCATGCGGCGTGCTGAGATGTCGGGTCATCATTCGGTGCCTTTCTCTGAAGCAAAATACTCTTCCCACTGGCTTCTGGCGCAAGATAATAAAGTGCAAACACCGTGCCAGCCCTGAGCTGTGGCAGGACGGGGCGGAGGAACGGGACGGGCGGTGGGGCCGTTGTATGTCGAGGCGCGGCCTGTGCGATATCGCGGCTCTGTTTTATATGATGGCCGGGGTGGCCGGGGTGATGTGGCTTTTTTGCTGGGATTTGTGGTTTTGTGGTTAGTCGGATGAGCGAAGAAGTGTCGCACGCCCGCATGTTTACCGGTGCACGAAGGACCCCGGCCCGCATATTTCACAAACCTCAAACATT
>JBKHGK010000289.1:0-2831 GCA_046539705.1 Candidatus Brocadiia bacterium
TGGTTTCATTCGCCCAGCGACGGGTCGGGTTTATGCCCCACATATTCTTGCAACCGGCCACCATTTTACGGATAATTTGTTCATAATTGTGCAATTGAGCATAATTTGTAACGCAATACCCATTCGGTTACGGCCCAGATATCAAGATCACTTTTCCCGGTCCTCACAATATGCGATCACTCCACATTGCCGCAGCACAGATACACTCCGGTGGCGATCCCGCCGGAACTCTGGAGCGTGCCCGTGTTCAGATCAGAATGGCAAGTATTGCGGGAGCACAGGTGATACTTTTTGCCGAATGTGCGCTCCAGGGCTATGATTATGATATGACTGACGAGATGACACAGCGGATGGCGATTCCGGCCGATGGGCCGGAGTGTGACCGGGTCGTAAGGATGGCCGCGGACCATGACATATCGATCCTTATGGGTTTTTTCGAACGCGATGGGGACAGGGTTTACAACAGCCAGCTGGTGGCCAGGCCGGATGGAATGCGGGATGTGGAACGAAAACACGAGCTCACCAAAACCGAACGACAAGCCGGTTTGAGCCCGGGCGAGGCGGCGCGCAAAGTTTTTCAGTTCCATGATGTGCGGGCCGCCATTATCATCTGTGCGGACGGTGGAATGGACGGACTGCATGAGCGACTTGAAAAAAAGGACATTGACTTCCGCTTCTGCCCCACGGCGGGGGGCGGGCAGATCGACGAGATGCTCCATGAGTCCCGGCTCGATACTCCCGAAGGACGTGAAGCTTACACGAAGAACCGCAAACAGGTTTTCAAACCTGAACCAATCCTTCCGGAGGAGGAATGCCCGAACACTGGTTTTGCCGCCGCCAACGCCCTGGGGCGGGCCGGTAAAAGCACCTGCCATCAGGGGCACTGCATGATAGTTGATAACAGGGGCGTGATGAGAGCACAGATACCCGGCACCAACGTGCTGGAACACCAGCAGGACCGGATGATTCACGCCCGGCTGAGTTTCCCGGGACGATAGGTATCGTCCGCCGGCACCGACGATTTTCCGACTGGTCGTTTCCGATTGTCCGCAATGACCTTTATCAGAGGATCTTCGGACGATGAGAATTGCTTTTATCTCCGATATTCATGGTAATTTGCAGGCCTGGAAGGCGGTTCACAGCGACATACTGGCCCAGGATGTGGATCGGATTATCTGTCTTGGCGATATAGTGGGATACGGACCATCCCCCGCGCAGGTGCTCACCGAAGTATACGAATCGGTGCACCATTTTGTGCTGGGCAATCACGACGCGGTGATCGCCGGTTCCCTGGAGCCGAACGGTTTCAACAGTTATGCACGGGAGCTGATTGACATTCACCGTGACAGTCTTGGAGAGAAGGCGGTGGACTTTTTCCGGGGGCTGCCGCTGGCGGTGCGAAATTCCACGTTTCGATGCTCCCACGGGAACCCGGCCACCCCGCGACAGTTCGGCTATGTCTTCGGGGAGGAGGAGGCCCGGGCCGCCTGGCGGGGGACAGAGCACAGACTCATGTTCGTGGGACACACCCACCGAGCCGCCCTGCACGAACTGGCGGATGGGGACATGTATCGTTCCTGCCGGCCGGCCGAGCTGCCGGTGTATCTGGACGATGACACGCGGTACATAATCAACACCGGATCGGTGGGGATGCCCAGGGATGAGGATTTCCGCGCCTCCTACACCATCTACGATTCCGACGAGGATTCGGTGAGCTGGCAGCGGGTGGCCTACGACATAGACGCTTTTATCGATGACGTGGAGGCCTCAATACAGGAGGATCATCTGACGGATTTCCTCCTGAAAAAGATCGAAGCGGAGCGGCACCCTCCGATCAGGGAGCGTATCGACTTCACCCCTGGAGAGTCATCGCTCAGTCCCGAGGTGGAGGAAGAACGTGAGATCGAGCAGATAAAGGCCCGGGCGGCCAGGTGGAGATGGACCGCCATGACCGCATGCATTGGTCTGACTGTTGCGCTCGCCGCCTTTTACTCATTCTGGAAAGCCCAGCCCCGGACGGAGATTATCGGCCGCAATGCAGCGGCACAGCGGGACGCAGAAGCTGAATCGCACCCCGTCCCGCTGGACTGTCTTCCGGATCGCTCGTTTCCCGAGGGGCAGGCGCCGCCGGGATGGGAGGCCCGGCTGGGCGATGCCCGCCACCAGATGGTCCAGTTCGGCCGCGGAGAGGTGACCCTGTTATCCCGGGGCGACGATCATCCGATTGAGCTGATGTTCCCCCGTATTGCGGTGCAAAAAATAGGGCGGGTCGAGCTGGACCTCGAGGCAGAACGCTCGGAGGATTTTACGGGAGAACGACCGGCGCTGATCATGGACCTGATCGATACTGATGGGGCGGTGAGCAGTGGAACCCACCGCGAATCCATGGTGCCGGACGGCACAGTGCTCTCAAAAGAGTATACGATGACGGATTTGCCCCCGGACGCTGCTGCTCTCCGGATTCGCATCCGAGGACGTTTTGGGGGCAGCCTCCGCATTCGCCGCCTCCACGTCACCCTCCATCCGGACTCCACCACCTGGCTGGCCGAACATGGCCCCGTGGATATCAATTCCGCCGACGCCGATACGCTGGAACGCCTGCCCGGCATCGGCCGGACAAGGGCCCGTGAGATAATAAATCACCGCCTGGCAGCTGGCGGGTTCACCGAGAAAGAGGACCTGCTGGATGTGCCGGACGTGGGGCCAAAGACCCTTGATACCGTGGAACCGCACATTAAGATCGGGGAATATGAGGAATCGGAGGTGGACCCTCTTTCGGAGGATGAGCACGAGGAGCTCCTGGACTACTGATCCGGACCGGGGGCTCCTAT
>JBKHGK010000290.1:0-2830 GCA_046539705.1 Candidatus Brocadiia bacterium
GAGCCGTTTCGGTATTCGACCTCGACGGTCGTGCGATCCGGCGCATGGAGGCGGAAGTGGACGTCCCACCGTTCCGGCCAGGCCGGGAGCACACGCCGATCCCCATTCTGCGTCTGCAGGCACATCTTCTGAAGCGCCAGTATATTCACGGTCCCATGATCCTGGTCCGGGACCCAGTCGCAGTTGGGACCGAAAAAGCCCGGAAAGCGTACGCCCGGGTGCTGTTCCCATTTGAGCCACCCGGCCTGCTCCCCCTCCGCGTGTTCGGTGGCAAGGGCCGCCGTCACCATGTCGGCTGCCTCCTCGCCCAGGCCCAGCATCGCCGCGTGCAGGGCATCCTGGAACCACCCGCCGACGGCCTTCATGCGGCGTTTCGGCCAGGCCGCCATTGCCTCGGTGTGGAGATCCCCGCCCAGTGCTCCCTGAGGATAGGGAAAGACCGCATACAGAGCACAGTTTTCCATGTTGCTGCAGTCCTCGTAGCGCTCGGCCGGGAGTATGCTCCCACCCGATTCTGCGAATCGGGTTCCATGTTATGTTGGCATTGTGGTCGCATCGCATTTTCCACCGGATCATAAATTCTGAGCTCGTAGTGACGGATCCGGTGGAAGAGGCAGGGCCTATATCTCCACGCTCTCACCCGTTTCGATCGATTCCAGCGCGGCGAGGCTGACCTTCAGCGCGGCGCGCCCATCCTCTCCGGAGCAGACCAGCTCCTGTTCGCCATTAATGGCCCTGACAAGCCAGTCCACGCAGGCATCCGCGCCGCGCAGCCCGCCTTCGATATCGCGCCAGGTTTCGCTGTGATCGGCAAAGTCCACCTTCACGCCCCCCTCAGCCGGGCGGGCCGCAATCTCGGGGCCCACCACGAGTTCGCCTCCGCATCCCGGGAACCCCTTTGCCATACCCCAGTTCAGAAAAACCTGCACGACATGCCCGCCGGTCATCTCGACCTGCACGGCGGCCGCATCGATGGCGGGGTCAGGGACCTCGTCAACCGGTGGTTTGTCCTTGGCGTAGCAATACCCCGTGCATCGCACATTTTTCCCCTCCTCGCCGGTGACGAAACGTGCCTGATCCATGAAATGGCACAGCATATCGACAACCGGGCCATTGTTGCGGGATCGTCGGTGCATGGCGATTTTGGGCCGGATATCACGCATGTCCTGAAACCGGAAGAAGAGCGGGCTCCCAAATGTGCCGTTCCGATACATCTCCCTGTATTTCCTGTTTCGGTAATCGGCCCTGCGCTGCAGGCCCATCGCCAGTTTCACGTCGTTGTCCTCACAGGCCTCGATCATCGCATCGGCCTGTTCGAGGGACAGCGCCATGGGCTTCTCGCTGATCACATGGCATCCGTGCTCCGCGGCGCACACGGTGACCTCCGAGTGAAAGCTCACGGGCGTGCACACGGCCACGGCATTGACTCCGTCATATTCGATGGCTTCCTCATGTGAGCCGCAGGCCTGTGCATCCATCTCCTTCGCAAGGGCCTCATTCCGATCCTCCCGGGGGTCAAAAACCGATACGACCTCCGCGTCCTTGCGTTCGTTCCAGGCACGGGCATAAGCGCCGCCCCTTGCTCCACATCCGATCACTGCAACTCTGAACTGCTCTGACATCGTCCGCCTCCTTGAGACGTGAAAACCAATAACGTACAGGTGAGATCAGCCATTCAGTCGAGAAAAATCTTTTTCAGATAGTCGGCGTTGCGCCGGACCGCTTCCCCCGCCGGCAGTTCGGCACTGTCCTGTTCGGTCACCATCCAGCCCCCATCCATATTGGATTTCGCCCACCAGGCGGCTTCCCGAAGCGGGGCCACTCCCGTGCCGAGGACCACCGTATCCACTTCCTCTCCATCGGTGGCGAAGTCCTTGAAATGGAGGGTATGAACCCGGTCTCCCGCCTCCTTTAGAAATTGCAGGACATCCCCTCCTCCCTTCATAACCCAGCCGATGTCCGGGCAGAACCCCAGCGCCCGGGAGGCATCGTCGAGCAATGCGCGGATCACCCGCCCATCATCCTCGAATTCCCAGTTGTGGTTGTGGTAGCACAGCGACACTCCATGTTCGCGGCAGTGTTCGGCCGAACGACTGAGCATTTCAACCTCTTCCTTAAACTGAGCGGCATCCCCGTAGCGCAGCCCCGAATACATTATCAGCCCGGTGCCGAGAGGTTCGATGTATTCAAGGACTTCATCCAGAATTTTTTTCTCCTCGTCGGCCTGAGCCTTATCCTCCAGATTTCCCCCGAGGTGCGTTCCCAGCAGTGATAGATCGGCGTCGTCAAGCATCTCCTTCAGCTTCCGGGGTTCAACATCCTGAATATGCCGGAACCCGATTTCCACTCCGTCGTAGCCCGCATCCGAAATCGCGTCAAAAACGGCGGGAAAATCCTCTTTCTGATCCCCACCAAAGGTAATCGTCTGACAGCCAAACGTGAAACTGGACATCGCCAAAACTCCCTTTTCTAGCTCCGAAACATTCGAGGTGTTGAGATACATCGAGTGAAATAACGATAATAGAGTATACCAAACGAAAGCACAAACAGGAGGTGGGCGCTGTTTCACACAATTCCTTCTGGAAGTGGCTCCTCTTCTCAGTTGGGGGGCAATCATGCACCGTCTGTCCGGGGATGGAGTGCTTTTTCCGGTCAGCTCAGTATTAAACGAGCACGGGGGGCTGAAGCCTCGCACGACTACCCCGCATACGTTACAAACCTCGGACGTTAATTGTTCTAAAAGCAACTTCAGCAAACGTGAATCGCGAGGTCACAGACAGGTTTGTAACAACAGGGTGTTTTTAACAGGACCGGCAACACCGGTTTGGCC
>JBKHGK010000291.1:0-2808 GCA_046539705.1 Candidatus Brocadiia bacterium
CGCACTCCGAAAGCGCTTCGCGCAGGTGCGAATTGACGGTGAACGCACAGTAATATAAGACCAGAGGCCCGACGGGCCGATTGAGAGTGTAGCCGCGTGCGGAGGCGGCGCCACCCGCCGGAGTTCGGGGTTCCGGAATGGTCAGAGAAAAGGCGGCCCGAAGGGGCGCTTGAGAGAGAGCGGGTTTCTGGTTTTTGGTTGCTGGTGAACTAATGACAGGCTGGAGCACCCCATCTTTCTGATGAGGCAAAATGCTAACGTGCCATTTTTCGTGCTCAACCGCCCCGTCGGGGCGGCAGACGTAAATTCGTTGCGAGCCCGGGCGGCGGCGATTCAACTATAATTGTCCCTTTGAATCGCATCCTGCGGTCTATCCTGCAAGTCCTGGTTTCTGATAGGAGTAATTATTCTTATAATATGCGAGCAGGATGGGATAATCCCCAGTTCAGGAAAAGGATTTGTACGTGGAGTATATCATTGGATTCCGTCAGGTTCGTTTTTAGGAGGAAAATTATGGCAGAAGGAAAGAGGACACAACTGAAACGGGCAGGATTGATAACAATTATAGCCGCATTTTTTGTCGTTACCACGGGGTGCGGAATCGTTCGGCGTGTCATCAAGTTCCCGTTCTGGCTCATTACGGCGGAAAATGAAGATGTGGAACGTCTCAAACCAATGCCCGCACATCCTCCGGCGATGGTCCGGGATGGGGAGCCCTCCCACCTGCTCAATCCCTATACAGCCCCCCGATTCCGGCCGAATGACCCGTCTGAATTTTACGCCATGGTGGGTGAAAAAACGGACTCGTACGAGGACGTTGGACCAAAGTAAGCCCCGGAGGCCTGATTGTAGGAGCCGTAGGGCGGGGATTTCGGCTTGTGATATAGATCGTGGCGCCGGGTGCCGAGCAGTTTTTGGACCTGTTCGCAACGTCTGGGTGAAGGTGAGACTTTACGTTTGGCCGCACAGTTATCATGAGCCATTTCAGTGCTCATAATGTATCCATCAGCTGGGTGAACGTGTGCACTTTTCCGCAGCTGGCTGAGAGGGCCGGAGCCTTCCGATAAATTCTGAAGTAACGAGAGGAAGGGCTTATGGATGAGCAACTGAGCAAAGAGGACGAACAGAAGCTGGAATCGGTATTGTCCGGCTACACGCCGGGGGCAGCCGAGAATATGGTCTCCGTGCTTCAGGATATACAGGGGGAGTTCGGTTATCTTCCCGCCCCGTGTATGCGCCGGGCGGCGGGGTTCCTCGGGGTTCCGGCGGCGGACGTATACGGGGTGGCCACCTTTTACACGCAGTTCTATCTTTCTCCACCCGCACGACACAAGGTGGAGGTATGTCAGGGCACTGCGTGCCACGTGAAAGGGGCCAATGAGATCATCCGGGCCCTTCAAAATCAGCTCGGAATCGTTCCGGGCCAGATATCTCACGATAACAGGATTAACGCCGAACGAGTGGCATGCGTCGGTTCATGCGCTCAGGCCCCGGTGGTTGTGGTGGACGGAAAGGCTCACGGACAGATGACTCCGGAGAAAGCCGTGGAATTGGTGGAGGGTCTCGAGTGAATTTTGACAGCATACAACGGAAAGCGAATTCAGCCTGGCAGGACTTTGAGTCCCCGGAACACGGCCGAGTCCTGGTGGGATCGGGCACATGCGGCCGCGCGGCCGGTGCGGAGGATGTGCTGGCGGCGGCACGGGAGTACGACACCGATGGGCTGCTGGATATTTACGAGGTCGGCTGCCTGGGACTCTGTTACGCCGAACCGCTCGTGGAACTCTCGGCACCGGATATGCCCGCCGTGCTCTACGGCAACCTCAGACCGGATCAACTCCCGGATCTGCTTTCGGGCTATTTTGATGGGGCCGATCTGCAGTCCGATAATGCCGTGGCCGTCATGAATGGTGAGCAGGTGGAGGGGATACCGTCTTTCGACGATCTGCCCATGATGCGTGCTCAGAAGCGGATAGTGCTGGAGAACTGCGGCCTAACTGACCCCGACAGTATCGATCATTACGTCGCGCGGGGGGGATATTCGGGTCTCCGCGCGGCGCTGCAGAGCTCGCCGGACGATGTCATCAATGAGATCAAAGAGTCAGGACTGCGCGGCCGCGGGGGTGCCGGGTTTCCCACGGGTCTGAAGTGGCAGTTCTGCCGGCAGGAACAGTCCGACACCCGGTATCTGGTCTGCAATGCGGACGAGGGAGATCCGGGCGCATTCATGGACAGATCGCTGATCGAGGGGGATCCGCATCGGGTGATCGAAGGGATTCTGATAGCGGCCCATGCCATCGGCGCCTCGCAGGCTTACGTCTACATCCGCGCTGAATACCCCCTCGCCATCGACAGGCTGGAGGCCGCCGCCGAGCAGGCCCGGGAAATGGGCCTGCTGGGTGAGGACGTGCTCGGCAGCGACCTTTCGGTGGAGCTTGAACTGAAGAAGGGGGCCGGCGCCTTCGTCTGTGGCGAGGAGACCGCACTGCTGGCCTCCCTGGAAGGCAAACGCGGACAGCCGCAACCACGCCCCCCTTTCCCCGCCCAGGACGGATTCAAAGGGCACCCCACCAACATCAACAACGTGGAAACCCTGGCCAACGTTCCGTCCATACTCCGCAACGGCAGCGACTGGTTCCGGCGGTATGGTACGGAGGAAAGCCCCGGAACCAAAACCTTTGCGTTGGCCGGAAAAGTGGCCAGAACCGGCCTGGTTGAGGTCCCACTGGGGACGAAACTTGGGGATATCGTTCAGGGGGCCGGCGGGGGAGTGGCGGAAGGAGCTGAACTGAAGGGTGTGCAGACCGG
>JBKHGK010000292.1:0-2805 GCA_046539705.1 Candidatus Brocadiia bacterium
TCCATCACGGAGTTTACGAGAGCGGCAGCACTGATCCGCATGAGTGGAAAGATGAGTGTGGAGGCGGAGAAGAAGATTAAAGAGATATGAATCGAGGGTTGAAGATGGCATCCAAGATCAGTCCGAGTGACCGACCTGTGTCCGCTGTGAAATTACGTGAGGCGTTCCGGGGAGGTGATCTGTCCGCCCGGGAGATAGTGGAGGAACATCTTGACCGGATACGTCGACTTGAAGGAGATATCGGTGCCTTTCTGAGAGTAACCGACGACCGGGCTCTGTCGCGGGCGGAGCAACTGGACAGGCGTCGTGAGGATGGTGAGGAACTGGGCCGGCTGGCCGGGGTGCCGGTGGCGGTGAAGGATAACATATGCACCGAGGGCGTACACACGACCTGCGCATCGAAAATCCTCAAGGATTTCGTCCCACCCTATAACGCCCATGTGGTGGAAAAACTCCTGGATGAGGACGCGATCATCATCGGCAAGACGAATATGGATGAGTTCGCCATGGGGTCGTCCACCGAGAACAGCGGTTTCGGCCCCACCCGGAATCCGTGGGATACCGGTCGGGTCCCCGGGGGGTCGAGCGGTGGAAGTGCAGCGGCCGTTGCTTCCGGGATGGTTCCCCTTGCGCTGGGGAGCGACACCGGTGGATCGGTTCGCCAGCCGGGCGCGCTGTGCGGATGTATCGGTATGAAACCCACCTATGGCCGGGTGAGCCGCTACGGGCTCGTCGCGTTTGCCAGTTCGCTCGACCAGATCGGTCCCTTCGCCCGCACGGCCGATGATGCGGCGCTGCTGATGGAGGTTATCTCCCCGCCGGACCGTCGGGATTCGACCTGTATGGATGAGCCTGCGCCCTCCTATACCGATGAATTGTCGATCGATCTTTCGGATATTACGTTCGGTGTGCCCGAGGAGTTTTTTCCACCCGAAGGCATGGATGGACAAGTGTGCGAGGCGCTGGATGCTGCCAGAGAGGTATTCGAAGGTCTCGGCGCTGAGTTCAAAGATGTCTCACTTCCCCACAGCCGAGTGGACGTGGAAGGGGACAGACTCTCCAGCTATGCCGTCTCCTGCTACTATATCCTGTGCACGGCGGAGGCCAGCAGTAACCTGGCCCGCTATGATGGGGTGCGTTACGGCCACCGGGCTGATGGGGCGGAGGATATGATTGAGATGTACAGTCGTTCCCGGGAGGAAGGCTTCGGTCGGGAGGTCAAACGACGCATTATGCTGGGGAATCACGCGCTGAGCAGCGGTTATTATGACGCATACTATCTGAAGGCCGGACGTGTGCGACGCCTGATAAAACAGGATTTTGATGAGGTTTGGGATGAGGTTGATCTGATTTTTGCGCCCACCACACCGGGGCCGGCGTTCCGATTGGGGGAAAAGGCGGATGACCCGCTTGAGATGTATCTCAGCGACATATTCACCATCAGCGCCAACCTGGCCGGGATCGGGGGAATATCGGTGCCCTGCGGGTTTACTTCGGGCGGACTTCCCGTGGGGATGCAGCTGATGTGTCCGCCCGGGGATGATGCCCGGATGCTCGGCGCGACACATGCCTATCAGAACGAGACGGACTGGCATGGGAGGACGGCGGCGGAAGTAGAATAAAGAAAAGATGGCTCAGGTTATGACCGGTTATGAGAGGCGGAAAGTGTAAGTTGTCATTCCCGGCTTTCGCGATTCTGGGGACGAAAAATGGGCCATCGGGTAATCCTTTCACTGCCATCTCGATGTCCGGCCAGAGGGCGAGAGATTGATCCTTCATAGAGAAACCTCAGTGGTGGATTGCCTCACCGGTAAACCTCTCCGAGCCAGCAGAGAGGCGAGTCTTCTGGCCTCCTCGCGCATTATTTGGCGGAGAGCTCGTTCGCGTTCCCGATTTCGAGCGTCACACTTTTCCGCGTAGGTTTGCATGAGCGAACCTCCCTCCCTATTTTCTTCTGTTCTGATACCAGGCCGTGAGTTCCTCGCAGAACTCCTCCGTCGGAACTCTCCACTGCTCGTTCTTAATCTCAGCCACGGTTATATCAAGCGTGGCATGGGGGGTGGCGTCGCTGACCTGCGCCATCTCCTGGAATGTGCGCTGTCGGCCTGATCCTCCCGTGGTCAGGAAAAAGGCCACGTCATGGAGAGAATCGGAGTTGACTGTGAGCCAGCGACGGACGGCGGGGCACATGGTGCCGGCCCAGACCGGCGTTCCCACGATAACCAATTCGTAATCGGCCGGGTCCTGTTCCGCCGGTTCTATCTCGGTCCGCCGACGCAAAAGGGCATCCCATGCCCCGCCCACAAAACCCCGGACGCCATCCCTGTTCTTCTGATCGACGATCTCCTCCTCCGTGGCCTGGAGCTGAGTGGCCGCGAATCGGGCCACCAGGCGGGTGTTCCCGGTTCGTGAGTAGTAAATCACCAGCGTGTTCATTGTGTCTCCCCGAATAGTAAATCATTGTTTTTGCCGCGGACCGGAAGGGCACGGGCCCCGGACATCTCGATCTTACGTATTGTACCACCAAATCATGAAATTCCAATACTAATTCTGAGACCGTTTAAGTGAGGCCGGTTCTGCCCCGACTGTACGGGTGGCCGGTGAGCAACTCTGCAGGTTATTTATGTGAGAGCTTCAGGTCGACCTCCGCACCGAGCCCCAGAATGGATCGATTCTGCTCCATCCTATTCCGTTTTGTGCGTTAACCCGCATATTTCACAAACCTCAAACTTAATTGTTCTAAAAGCAATTTCAGCAGAGGTGAATCGCAAAGTCACAGACAGGTTTATAACAACAGGGTGTTTT
>JBKHGK010000293.1:0-2804 GCA_046539705.1 Candidatus Brocadiia bacterium
ATCACATTCGTCTGTAACTGATCCTGGAAAAACTTCGAGCTAATAACCTGCATACGCAAGATGCAGTTGTGCTGGCTCAGTCACGCCAACAGTACTCACTTTTTATATCGAGGGATTATCCTTCCATGAGTCATCCGAACCCCCCCGTTGAGCTCCGTTGCGAATACAGGTCCCGCCCCCTGGGCATAGATACGCCCCACCCGCGTTTTTTCTGGCGACTCCCCTCTGCCGGGGATGTCCGGGGCATCTCTCAGCGGGCATATCAGATACTGGCCGCCAGCAGCCCTGAAGTTCTGTCCGAAAACGCGGCCGAGCTCTGGAACACCGGGGCAATACGCTCAAGCGACATTTATAAGGGGGAGATTCACGATGAACACCATGCCCAACCCGGCTGGAACAAGCCCGATTTTGATGACGGAGAATGGACGCATGTGCAGTGTTATTCGGATAAAGGAGAAAAACGCACCGGCAAAAAGGTGGAACCGGTAAGAGCTGTGGAAAAACTTCAGCCTCAAGAGATCACGGAACCGGAACCGGGCACCTACATTTTTGATATGGGGCAAAACATGGTCGGCCGCACTCGCCTCCACCTTGCCGGCTCACCCGGCCAGACAGTCACCGTGCGGCATGCCGAATGTCTCGATGAGGACGGCACACTTTACACGGAGAACCTGCGGACGGCCGATCAATCCGAAATCGACACCGTCCGACAGACTCCGTATTGATCTGAGGGAAAGACGGAGTCAGTGAAAAGATTTCGGACCATATCACAGTGGACTCGGCCAAAAAGAGAACCATCAACAATGCTCATGGACATCGATCAATACGAACCATTCCGGTTGGAAGATGATTTTCTCAAAAGGTATCGCTCGCGGCCCGTCCATTGGGGGTTCGGCGCCCTTTCATGGGTGACCTACAAACGGACCTACAGCCGGGATGGAGAGGAATGGTGGGAAACCTGCCGGCGGGTGATCGAGGGCATGATTACCGTGGAGAAGATCCACTGCACCGAAAGAGGTCTGTCGTGGAACGAACGGGAGGCGCGCGATTTTGCTCGCCGGGCCTACGATCGGATGTGGCGGTTCAAATGGTCCCCGCCGGGACGGGGCCTGTGGATGATGGGAACACGGTTCATGTACGAGCGCGGCGGCGAGGCGCTGAACAACTGCGGATTCGTATCAACACGCAACATTGGATCCGATTTCGCCGAACCCTTCCTCTGGATGTTCAGAATGTCAATGCTGGGAGTCGGTGTGGGATTTGACACGCGAGGAAGAGGTAAGTTTATCGTCCAGCGCCCAAGAACCGAAGAAGATGACTCCTGTGCCATAAACGACAGCCGTGAAGGATGGATACGGGCTCTTGAACGTCTTTTGCAGGCGTATGAAGGCACAGACACCCTGCCGGCCAACTGGGATTACTCGCGAATACGACCCGCCGGGACTCCGCTGGAGAGCTTCGGCGGTTATGCAAGCGGCCCGGAGCCTCTGCGGAAATTGCTCCGCAGTCTGAGAACACTATACGATGCACACATCGGCCAGAAGGTTGATTCACAGATGATCGTTGATACGATGAACCTGATTGGGCGCTGCGTCGTAGCCGGTGGTATCAGACGTTCGGCACAGGTCGCGTTCGGGGACCCCGGGGATTCGCAGTTTTTGGATCTCAAACAGGACGCCGAAAAAGTTCAGAGTTACCGCTGGGTCTCCAATAACAGCGTTTTTGCTGAACCGGGAATGGATTATTCCCGGGTCGCCTCCCGGACGATTGACAACGGAGAGCCAGGATACCTGTGGCTGGACAACGCCAGGGCTTATGGCAGACTCCAGGATCCGCCGGACCACGCCGATGAAGAGGCTATGGGCAGCAATCCCTGCGTGGAACAGACTCTCCACGACCGGGAATTGTGCTGCCTGGTCGAGACCTACCCCGCCCATCATCACGATTTTGCGGATTACCGCCGGACCCTCCGGGTGGCTTATCGTTATGCAAAGACCGTCACCCTCGTACCGGCGGCCGAACCCACGACTGATCGCATAATGCGCCAGAACCGACGGATCGGCTGTTCGATGAGCGGCATAGTGCAGGCGATCAACCGGCATGGGGAAAAGGCCTTTTTCCGATGGTGTGATCGGGGCTACGAATACGTGCAGCACCTGGACCAGGAATATTCGCAATGGCTGAAGGTCCCTCGCTCTCTGAAAACGACTTCCGTCAAGCCCTCCGGCACGGTGAGCCTGCTGGCCGGCGCAACGCCGGGCATTCACTTCGCCCATGCCCCTTTTTACGTCCGGCGGGTACGGGTGGGCGACAATCACCCACTCGCGGAGATGTGTGAGGACGCCGGCTACCGGGTTGAACCCGATATTTATGCGGATAACACTTCGGTGATCCAGTTTCCGGTCCACGTGCCGGGTGTGAAAAGAGCGAGGGAGGACGTTGGAGTCGCCGAAAAACTGCGGTTGGCGGCACGTATGCAGTGGCACTGGTCGGACAACCAGGTGAGCTGCACGGCGGATTTCGATCCGGATGAGGAGAGCAAAAGCATCCCGTCGTTGCTGGAAACCTATGAGAATCACCTGAAATCGATCGTCTTTCTCCCCTCCCGCCGGCACGGCTACCGTCAGCTCCCCTATGAGACAATCACGGAAGAGGAATACAGGCGTCAGCTGAGCACAATCGAGCCAATACGGGGCGAACTCGGCCATGAAAACAGGCTGGAGGCAGGATTCTGTGATGGTCAGGCCTGTGAGGGAAACCGGCCACCAATGGGAAATCAGCGCCCCGATTGAGCGCGTAGCCCT
>JBKHGK010000294.1:0-2783 GCA_046539705.1 Candidatus Brocadiia bacterium
CATCGTCACGTTGCGCCCGCGTTTGCCGTCCAATAATATAAATCCCCTTCGTGGCCCGTGGCGGCCTTCGTCCTTCGGGACGAGAGGGTTGGAAACTGTGGCAATCCGGATATCAGGAAGCGTTTCCACACGATCCCGCCAACTGTTCGCTGCGTGTGATGTGTGTGTGCCGGGCCGCAGATGTTGTGCGCTTTCCGGTAAACGCAGAGATACGGGCTGACAGACAGGCAATCTCAGTCCTGAACGCGCCGCGAGTACAATGTCACCACGCATACAGGGAGGAGGATCCAGTTGCAGGACGCGATAAAGAAGGCAAATGCGCTTGTCGAAGCACTCCCCTACATCCAGCGGTTCAGGGACAAAACCGTGGTCATCAAGTTCGGGGGAAGTGCCATGGAACAGGACAAAGTCATGCAGGACGTCCTGGAGGACGTGGTCTTCCTGGCGACCGTGGGCATCCGCCCGATCCTGGTACACGGCGGAGGGGCCCACATTTCCGAGGCCATGCAGGAGGCGGGGATAGAGGCCGAGTTCGTGGCCGGGCACCGTCGGACCGACGAGAAGACTCTCGAGATCGCCGTCCGGGTGCTGGCGGAGGAACTCAACGGCGAGATCTGTGGTCGTATTCAGGATCACGGAGCCAGCGCCGTCCCGGGCTTTCAGGAGGAGCGAAGCGTTCTGCGAGCCCGCAAGAAGATGGTGACCGTGCGGGACGAGAATGCCATGCGCCAAAAAGTGGACGTCGGCTACGTGGGCGAGGTCATATCGGTCGACGTCTCGCGTCTGAACGAAATAGCCGGGGACGGGGAGATCGTGGTTCTTCCCCCCATAGGGCAGGATCACGAAGGGCAGCTCTACAACGTCAACGCCGACAGCGCCGCTGCCGCCGTGGCAAGAGAGACCCATGCGGAGAAAATCGTCTTTCTCAGCAACGTACACGGGATCATGGAACGCCCTGGAGATCCCGATTCGTTCCTTTCCAGTCTTGACCGGGATCAGGTGGACCAGTTGATTGAGAAGGGTATAATTAGAGGAGGCATGCTTCCGAAAGTAAACGCGTGCCTGCAATCGATAGCCGCCGGGGTGCGGAAGGCGCACATTATTGACGCCACGCTTGAACACTCCCTGTTGCTGGAGATATTCACCCGGGCGGGAGTGGGCACCCAGATAGTGGAAGGATGATCGGAGTTGAGAAGGCTCTCAGGAGCCAACCGGCCAACCGCCGAGGACGACAGGCGAGGGGCCGGCGACAGAAAACAATGCATCGCGGCAGAGCTCATTAACGATGGACGTACAGCAATCGAAAGGATTTGACCACTGTGGAACAGATCAAGATCAATCTTGAGGAACAGCATTTCCCCGAACACTGGTACAACATAGCGGCCGACCTGTCGGAAACACCGCGGCCCCCTCTCACGGCCGACGGGACGCCGATAACGCCGGAGACACTGGCGCCGGTCTTTCCGATGAACCTCATCGAACAGGAGATGAGCACCGAAAGATGGATTGCCATACCGGATGAGGTGCGGGATATCCTGCTCCGCTGGCGTCCCTCGCCACTCCGCCGTGCGGTTTATCTTGAAAGACATCTCGACACGCCTGCGCGAATTTACTACAAGGATGAAAGCGTCAGCCCGCCCGGCAGCCATAAACCAAACACCTCCGTCGCCCAGGCCTGGTACAACAAACAATTCGGCATAGACAAACTTACCACCGAGACGGGCGCCGGCCAGTGGGGCAGCGCGCTTGGCTTTGCATGCCAGCTGGTGGGACTGGAATGCAAGGTTTACATGGTGCGATGCAGTTATGAGCAAAAACCCTTCCGCAAAATTATGATGCAGGTCTGGGACGCCGATTGTATCCCGAGTCCCAGCGAACAGACACAGGCCGGGCGCGACGTTCTGGAGGAAACGCCCGACACCACCGGAAGCCTGGGCATCGCCATAAGTGAGGCCGTGGAAGAGGCCGTGGCTGATGAGAGCGGATCAACCCGCTATGCCCTGGGAAGCGTGCTGAACCACGTCATGCTCCACCAGACGGTTATCGGGCTGGAGGCCAAACAGCAGCTCGAGATCGCCGGCGAAGGGCTGCCGGACGTGCTGGTGGGCTGCTGCGGGGGTGGAAGCAACTTTGCCGGGCTCACCTTCCCCTTTCTCCGGGAAAAAATGAACGGCGCAGAGATGAAGGTAATACCGGTGGAACCGACCGCCTGTCCCACCATGACCAGGGGCGAGTTCGCGTATGACTTTGGTGATAGAGCCCACAGCACACCGCTGCTGCCAATGCATTCCCTTGGCCACGCTTTCGTGCCGCCCGGCATACACGCCGGCGGACTGCGATACCACGGTATGGCACCACTGGTGAGCCAGACGATCCGCGAGGGCCTGGTCAGCCCGCTCGCCCTGAATCAGCTCGAATGTTACCGGTCCGCCCTCACGTGGGCCCAGACGGAAGGATCAATATGCGCCCCGGAAACCAGCCACGCCATTGCCGCCACCATCCGTGAAGCGGAAAAAGCCCGGGAACAGGGCGAGGAAAAGGTGATAGTAATGTGCTACAGCGGACACGGCATGCTGGATCTCAGCGCCTATGAAAGCTACCTGGCCGGGGAACTGGAGGATTCCACCCTGCCGGAGGACGAACTGGAAAAATCCCTCCGGGTCCTGAACAATCACCCGCAACCTGAATAATACCGGGCCGCCCAGAAGAGGCGCTGAGAGAATCACCGGAGCAAACGACAGAGATCGTATACCCGCATATCCCACAAAACCTCAAACGTTAAT
>JBKHGK010000295.1:0-2783 GCA_046539705.1 Candidatus Brocadiia bacterium
GCGGGGCACCCGCCTTTGACTGTTCTCATATCTGGCGCACTGACGACTCGTGAAACATACGGGATAAGGGAGTTGGCCGGCTACCCCACAGGTGCAACCCAAAAAGCACGGCAGCCGTAACAATCTTTTTCACCCGCGACACGAGGTCGCGGGGGCTTGTTGCTCTACCCCCTTCTGATTATAGCTTGCTCAATCTGATTCACCCATGGCACAAGACCCTGGGGGCCTAACACCAGTGTTGGGTAGGGTGTCAGTCCGCCGCTACTGTTCCATCCGCACTTGAGCATACGGAGCCTGTGCCTTAGTTTTATCCGGGCGCCATCCTGCAACGCGACATATTGCACATATCGGATACGGAATAGTTGCTCCGATGTGGATCAGCGCTACCTGCAACCGAACCCAACCCATCATTTCACAAGCCTCAAGCTTTAATTATTCTACAGCCAATATCACCAAACGATAACCCCAACTTTAAAGACAGGTTCCCGGGTTACCCTTCGGATTTCACATGGAGTCCCGACAGTGGATATATCTTCCAGGGTCATACAGCTATCTCGAAGAACGCCCCTGCGGATCAGCCGGGGGATCTGCAGCGATACCGTTAATATTGTCGTCGAGATTAAAGCAGAGGGGATAACCGGGGTGGGCTCCGGCTGTCCATTTTCCATCGGTGTGCATACGGAAACGACCGAAGATATACTGGAGGCTCTGGGTATGATCCGCGACCGGGTATCCCCTCTGCATCCCCTTCAACGGGAAGAGACGCACCGGAGACTGGCAGGCGCCTCCCAGACGGTCCCTGGATCTGCTCTGGCCGCTCTGGATACCGCCCTCTGGGACTGGATGGGCAAACGGGCCGGATTGCCCCTGTGGAGGCTGCTCGGCCTCGAGACCTCATCCATCCCCCCAACCTCGGTGACCATAGGGATGGAACAAGCGCCCGAGGTGCGGCGAATCGTGAGGGACTGGCTCGAGCTCGCCGAGACACTCGGCGATACATTCCGGATTTTCAAGGTCAAACTGGGAAGCCCTGAGGGCGTGGAAGCCGACAAGGAGAGGGTCGAAGTGGTTCAGGAGGAGGCCGGAGACCGGACGGTGATCGTTGACGCCAACGCAGCCTGGTCTCCGAAAGAGGCGGAGGATATGTGCGGGTGGCTCTCGAACCGGAATATCGATATCGTTGAACAGCCGCTGGCCGTCGATGCATACGATCATTGGCGCCGACTCTCCGACTCTGCGCCGGTCCGGCTGTTCGCCGACGAGAGCTGTTTTCATGCGGAAGACCTTCCGACTGTGGCGGGCTTCGTCGACGGCGTGGTGGTCAAGATGATGAAGGCCGGCGGCCTGACGGGTGCACTCAGAATGATCCACGCGGCCAGGGCGTGCGGACTTGAGGTCATGCTCGGGTGCTATGCCGACTGTGCTATCGCCAACACCGCCATGTCGCAGATCTCCGCCCTGAGTGACTGCGTGGATCTTGACAGCCATCTGAACATGAGCAATGATCCTTTTACAGGGGCCGAGCTCCGTGGCGGCCGCCTGATCCCCCTCGAGAGAGCTGGAATAGGAGTTGAACGGAATGATGTTGAAACCAGAACATAAAGTGGCGATCCTGCTCCACCACGGCATTCTGGGACCAAAAGGCAAAACCGGGCTGACGATGCTTCGGTATGGACGACAGGACATAGTGGCCGTGATCGACCGGGAATGTGCGGGCAGACCGCTGGAAAAGTGTGCAGGCATCGATCGGGACGTCCCCGTGGTCGAAACCGTCGAAAAGGCCGCCGAGCTGGGGGCGGACGTGCTGGTCATCGGTATAGCACCATCGGGAGGGCGGCTCCCGCCGGAATGGCGGGACGAACTGGTGGTGGCGATCCGGAACGGTATGTCCCTCGTCAATGGCCTTCATTCCCCCCTCTCCGAGGACCCACGGCTACGCGAGGAAATGGACGACGATCAGTGGATCCGGGACGTCAGACGTGAACCCGATGGCCTGTCAATAGCACGTGGCCGAGCGGCCGAACTGTCCTGCACCCGGGTGCTGACCGTGGGCACGGACATGGCCATCGGGAAAAAGTGCACCGCGCTTGAGATGACTGAAACGGCACGACGGAGGGGAATGGAATCACGATTCGTGGCCACCGGCCAGTCAGGGATCATAATATCCGGCCGCGGAGTCGCCATAGATGCAGTGCGGGTGGACTACGCGGCTTCGGCCATAGAAAACGCCGTTCTGGAGGCAGGAGACCGGGCGGATGTGGTTTTTCTGGAGGGGCAGGGGTCCCTGCTCCATCCCGGATCATCGGCCACACTACCGCTGATCAGGGGCATGCAACCGACACACCTTGTGCTGGTTCACCGCCCGGACAGATCACATCTACACGGGTTTCCCGACCTGAAAATCCCCCCGTTATCCCGGGTTGGGGAACTGTATGAAACCGTGGCCGCCGCTGCAGGCGTCTTATACCCCGCTGAAGTTGCCGCGATAAGCCTCAACACCTCCGCTATGGGGGAATCTGAGGCCCGGGCAGCCATCGAGTCAGCCGCACGTGAGACCGACCTGCCCTGCACCGATCCGATTCGCTACGGGGCGGACGCGCTGGTGGAGGCCATTTTATGCAGGTAAAACCAAGTTCCTTTCAGATTTTCAAATTGATTTTCGCGTAACATTAGAACCATCACCCGGACAGAAGTGGCCTGTCGTCTACTTCTCCGATGTTTCCTTCGATGTGGTCCGTCAGCCCGCATATTTCACAAACCTCAATCCTTAATTGTTCCAAAAG
>JBKHGK010000296.1:0-2782 GCA_046539705.1 Candidatus Brocadiia bacterium
GGTCAGCAATCCGGCAGGGGAAGAAAGGTTCTGATCGCGCGGGCTGAAACGTCCGGGCTTGTCTGTTGCCGAAACGCGAAGAGATCTCTTCTGCTGAAGCCTCTCCTTTTGAACGGAGATAGTGTCTTATGTGCAAGAGTCCGATTGGCCTTGGCGTACTGGGATGCGGGGAATTTGCCCGTTTCAGCCTTTCAGCCATCAGGGATTTAGGCGAAATAGAGCTGGTTGGTATCGGGGCCACATATCCGGATGCTGCCGATTGCGCAACCGATATGTTCGGTGTCCCGGATTTCGGCGATGCTTCCGAACTGGTGACTCATCCGAACGTCGAGATCGTTTATATAGCCACGCCGCCCTTCCTCCACCACGAACAGGCAATGCTTGCACTGGAGGCCGGCAAACACGTGATCTGTGAAAAACCACTTGCACTGACCCCATCCCAGGGACGGGAGATGATCCAGGTTGCCGAGGAACGCGACCTACTGCTGGCGGTGAACCTCATGCAACGCTACAACCCGCTCTATGAGCACGTCAGATCCGTAATTGAGGAGGAGCTGCTGGGGAAACCTCTGCATGGCTATTTTGAAAACTATGCGACCGATGAATATCTCCCTTCCGACCATTGGTTCTGGGACAGGGAGAAAAGCGGGGGTATATTTATCGAACACGGAGTCCACTTCTTCGACCTTTTCCGGGGCTGGCTCGGGCCGGGAACCGTCTGCTCGGCTCAGCGTGGATACCGACCGGACGGGGAGACGGAGGACAGGGTACAGTGCGCCGTCAGATACGCCGGCGACGTGATGGTCAACTACTACCACGGGTTTCACCATCCCGAGCGGATTGAGAAGCAGGAGCTCCGGCTGGTGTGTGAGCGGGGCGAGGTCACCCTTGATGGCTGGATACCGGTCCGGGCCACCGTTCGGGGACTGGCTGACGAGAGCACTTTCCGGCGCCTGAAGGCTCTCCTGCCCCACCCCTCGGTGAAAATATTTGAAGACTACGATGAGCAATCGGCAGAGTGTCGGGGACGTGGAAAAACCATCAGAGCGCATAAACTGTGCAGAGTCCGCGGTGGGGGCGAAACGGACAAGGATAAACGACACGCGGAGATAATACGCGCGCTTTTTCAGGACCAGATAGACTGGATCAAGGATAGAAATCACAGCCGTACAATCACCGCGGAGAATGCCATGAATTCTCTGACTGCGGCGTGCAGGGCCGACGAACTGGCTCATCAGGCACCGGAACAGGGGAGATAAGAGATGGTTATTGAAAGACAGTCGGACAGGTGTATACTCAGACCGGATCAGGTTGAGCCGTCCACCCCTGATATGGAGGTGATCGGCACCTTTAACCCGGGCGTGGTCGAGCATAACGGACACGTCTATATGCTTGTGCGAGTGGCGGAACGCCCCCGGGAACGAAGAGAAGGCCACATCGGACTCCCCCGCTGGGTCCCGGGCGAGGGGCCAGTGATCGACCGGGTTCCGGAGAACGAGGTGGAATCGCTGGATCCGAGGGTTGTTCGCTACCGGCAGGGCCTCCGGCTCACCTTCATCAGCCACCTTCGCCTTTACCGAAGCACCGACGGGCTGGGCGTTGAATTGGAGGAGGAACTCAGATTCTGCCCGGCAAACGATTATGAAACATTCGGCGTGGAGGACCCCCGAATAACGGCAACGGGGGATCGCTACTGGATCACCTATGTGGCGGTTTCCGAGCACGGACCGGCGACCGCCCTTGCCAGCACGAGGCACTTTCAGTCCTTCGAACGGCACGGTATCATCTTCTGCCCCGAGAATAAGGACGTCGTCCTTTTTCCGGACAAAATCGGCGGCGACTATGTGGCCATACATCGTCCGAATCCCCGCCAGCATTTTTCACCTCCCGGTATGTGGCTTGCCCGTTCCGGGGATATGACTCGCTGGGGCGACCACCGTGCGCTCGGCGCTGGTGACTCGGACTGGGAGGCCGGACGGACGGGCGCGGGGCCGCCCCCCCTGAAAACCTCCCGCGGCTGGCTTTTTATTTACCATGGGAAAACACTATCTCAACGCCCCGGAGACGTGGGCACTTATTCCGCGGGGCTGATGATGATGGATACGGAGGAGCCATCCCGAGTAATTGCCCACTCCGAGGAGCCGTTCATGGTTCCCGAGCGGGACTTCGAGACCCGGGGGTTCGTGCCCTCCGTTGTATTTCCGACAGGAGCCATCAGGCGCGATGACAGGCTTCTGGTCTACTATGGTGCAGCCGACACATCGACCGGGATGGTGGAGTATCGAATGGGGGATATCCTTTCGAGCCTCCGATGGAAATGAGGAGGCTCGTCACCGCGGGCGTCCAGTGACTTGACCCGGCGGGGGCAATAGCGGGATAATCGGGGCATGTCCGGGTTTCAGTGTTTCAACAGAGGAGGTTACAGATGAATCCGTTACTCGCATGGGGACTTACCCAATGGGTGCTGGTCGTTCTGGCGGTGATCATTATCATCGTTTTGATTATTCTGATGGCGACGAAAAAGCCGCCTCAACAGGATATCGGCAGCGAAGAAGAGACACGACTCGGATCGGAGGATCTTGATCAGGATCCGGATTCGCCGGAAGAAGAGGAAACCAGCATATAGGAGTTTCCGGATGAATCCTGTCCGTGAGGTGTTGTTCGCGCCTCGGTGAGCGTCGCAGGGAGTCTGTAACCTGGAATCAATCGCTCATAACCCGTATATTCCACGAGTCGTCAGTGCGCCATATATAAGAACAGACAGGGGCGCTCGTCTTCTTAG
>JBKHGK010000297.1:0-2780 GCA_046539705.1 Candidatus Brocadiia bacterium
CATGGTTTGAGTCCCCCCGCTGGGGGCTCTGTTTTCGTTCCGGCCATCTTTCCGCGCGCACTTCTTCTCTGATTTACCGCATCTGTTTTTCAATCGCTCCGCAGCAACCGCAGACCGTTGAAAATAACCAGCAGCGAGGCTCCCATATCGGCGGCTATCGCCATCCACAGAGTGGCCAACCCGGTAAACGCCAGGACCATAAACAGCAGCTTCAGGCCCAGGGCAAACCCGATGTTCTGCTGGATAACGCGCAGCGTCCGGCGGGAATGACGCACCAGCCAGGACAGGCGCAACAGATCATCCGACATCAGCGCCACGTCCCCGGTTTCGATGGCCACGTCCGTCCCGGCCACCCCCATGGCCACCCCGAACTCCGCCGTCGCCATCGCGGGGGCATCGTTTATCCCGTCGCCGACCATCCCCACGTGACCGTATTTCTCGACCAGCTCTTCCACCGCATCGACCTTATCCTCGGGCATCAGTTCCGCGCAGTAGCCGTCCACCCCCGCCGCATCGGCAACCGCTCGGGCCGTTCCCTCATTGTCGCCGGTCAGCATCATCACACAATCCACCCCGGCACGGTGCAGTCCATCGACGGCGGCCGCCGCGTCAGATCGTAGCTGGTCGGCCACGCTTATCAGGCCGCAGATGTGATCCTCGTTACCCAGAACCACCACGGAATGCCCGGCATCCTCCAGCTCCGCTGCTCTGTCCTGCACTTCGGCGGATGCCCCGACTTCCTGCTCGGCCATGCGCATGCTGCCGATCCACCACGCTCGCCCATCCAGCATAGCCTCGGCACCTTTGCCTTTCACCGCCCGGAAATGCGAGGCCTCGGGGATATCCAGCCCATCCTCCTCCGCCCTCCGCACTATCGCTTCACCGAGCGGATGTTCGCTGTTTTTCTCCAGTCCCGCCGCCCTGCAGAGCAGTTCCTCCTCCGTGTGTTCCCCCAGCGGAATGATCTTCTGCACGGTCGGGTTACCGGTGGTCAGAGTACCGGTTTTGTCCAGCGCCATCGCTTTCAGCCGCCCCGCCGCCTCCAGATAAATCCCGCCTTTTATCAGCACCCCATTACGGGCCGAACTCGTAAGCCCGGCCACCACACTCACCGGCGTGGAGATGACCAGCGCACACGGACACGCTATGACCAGCACCACCAGCCCCCGATACAGCCAGGCCAGCCACTCGCCGGCAAAAAGCAACGGCGGCACCAGCGCCACCGTCACCGCCAGGGCCATCATCAGCGGCGTGTAATACCGCGCAAATTTCTCGACCCACTGTTCGGCCGGCGCCCGCCGGGATTCCGCATCCTCAACCATTTCAATGATCCGGGATAGCGTGGTGTCGTCCGCCGCGTGGGTGACCTCAAACTCAAACGCCCCCTCACCATTGACCGTGCCCGCGTAAACGGGATCCCCGGGCTGCTTGGACACCAACATGGATTCACCGGTGATCGGCGCCTGATTCACCGAACTGCCTCCCTCCACAACGGTCCCGTCAAGGGGCACCTTCTCCCCCGGCCGAACCACCACAATGGTCCCCTCGTTCACGCTACCAACCGGCCTTTCCTCAATCTCGCCATCATGGGGACAGCGACATCGTGCCATGGAGGGGGAGAGATCAAGCAGTGCTTCGATCGCCCGCCTTGCCCGGTCAACGCTCCAGTGCTCCAGCATCAGTGAGCCCGCAAACAGAAACGCAACAGTCCCTGCCTCAAACCATTCGCCAATTATCATGGCTCCCACCACCGCAACCGTCATCAACAGATGCATATCCGGGTTCAGACGCCTCACGGCACCAACGGCCCGGGGAATGACATACCACCCCCCGGCCACCGCCGCCAGGAAAAACGCAACCTTTGAGACCAGCGGATATCCGCCCGCCCCCTCAACCTGAAACAGCTGACCCTGATAAAAGAGGTGGCTCAGCACACCGGCGAGCAGACATACCCCGCTCACTGTCGTCATTACCGCCCGACCATGCCTGCCCCAGAACCCGTCAATATCCCCCTCGCCCTCCTCCCACGGGACCGCCTCCATACCGGTGGCCGAAACGGCCGACACTATGTCCTGTTCCCCTATCACATCCGCGTCGAACTGCACGATCATCCGTCCGCGGAGAACGTCGAAATCCAGCTGTTCTATGCCCTCCTTCGGACCGACCGCTCCCTTAAGAACGTTGACTTCGTCCGCACAGTCAAGCCCCTTCACGCGGTAGACCCGCCGCTCCATCTCCGATTCTTTCCTTCCGGCTGTCTCATTCATGAGCAACATTCTCCCGTATCCGGACAACAGTCGGGCTCGGTCCCCAGCAGGGCTCCTCGAATCAGGGCGCAGGCACAACCCACCCCCGCCTGGACGCTTATAGCGTCCTGCGGGCAATTCCGGGCACATGCCCCGCACTCCATGCAGGCGTCCCTGTCCTCCACAATCACTGAATTCGCCTCCACATGCAGCACCGAATGCGGACAGACCCTCTCGCACATGCCACATCCCACACACCTCGCCGGGTCCACCTGAAGCGTCGTAACATTCGAGAGATATTTCATAGGATTCTCCGTAAACGAAAACAAATAATCGGCTTTCCACCTCATCCGAGGGTCCAGAGAACAGACGCGCACAGGGCCGCCCCGACCTGGAGGGGAACAGCAACGCGCATCTCCCGGCGAACGCCCGAGAGCGACGTGCAGGTGGAGGCTCCGGTGAAATTCATACCGAAAACCGATCCCAGCCCGTATATTTCACGAGTCGTCAGTGCGCCATATATAAGAACAGACA
>JBKHGK010000298.1:0-2747 GCA_046539705.1 Candidatus Brocadiia bacterium
GAGTCGTCAATGCACAAACAGGACGAAAACATAACCGAGCATCTGCTGGATTTCTCCCTTGATATTGCGGGCACGAGCCGTGCGGACACGGTGCTGGTCTACGCGGAAGTGTTTCAGGACGAGGCGGCGGTTGAGGATTACCTCAATGATGCCGAGGCCAGTGACTGCCGGGTCGTACTGGTGGCCCGTGATCATAGCCGGAGTCTTCGAGAACTGGGCGCTTCGGTGATCCGGGTGCCGGATATCAAACTCACCCGCGTCGGCCAGATCAAAGTGGCAATCCTCCTCGGGCTGGCCCGGGGTATGTTTCGCGAGGGGGAGATGCTGGTATGCCTCACAGGTATGGCGGAATCACATACTCTTGATGGGATCCTGTTCATGGAGATCGGCGAAGAATTCGAGCTCTTCGCCGGATGCGATGCGGGAGATATCTCCGAGGATACCCATCCTGAAGTACTGGAACGCGTCCTGGACGTGGCGGTATCGCTTGGGACCGAAGGTAGAGAGGGTAAGCCGGTGGGGACGATTTTTGTTCTGGGAGACCCACAAGATATACTGGCACATTCGCAGCAGATGGTTATGAACCCTTTCCGAGGGTACGAAAGGGAACAGAGAAACATCATGGACGCCAATGTGCAGGAAACAATCAAGGAGTTCTCCCCGATTGACGGTGCCTTTATCATGGACCGCGACGGAACTGTTGAGACTGCCGGCGCATATCTTCAGACCGAGGATCAGGCTGTTGAACTGCCGAGAGGCCTGGGAGCGCGGCATCGCAGCGCCGCGGCGATAACCGCTTTCACCGACTCGGTATCAATAACTGTCAGCGAAACGACGGGAAACATTACCATCTTCCGTGAGGGGCGGGTTATAATGGAAATCGAAAAGCCCCGCCCCATAGGGCCCACAACGGCCTCCCGACAGCAGTTTTTTGAAGCCACCAGAGAAGGGATCGATGTGGAACCTGAAAACGGAGAATAACGACCCCGGGCGGAGCCGAACCGTGGGGATCTCCATCCCCCCGCATCGGACGTTCCGGCACACATAGAACCTGCCGCTGGCTTGCCCCCTCTCCGGGAAACTATTAGCATTATCGCTTCCCGGCCGTTAATTCCCTCAGAATGCGCTTTTACTTTTCATCCCATGCCAGACATAGATGTTGACAGAGAACGGATCACGGCCCGTGTGCTCTACTATGGACCGGGTCTGTCGGGAAAAAGCACAAACTTTTACTATGTCAGGGATCACATGTCAAAGAATCGGCAAGGGCAAATGCGCCTTCTGAACGCCCGGAAGGCGGACCGGAAGGTCATCGAACTGCTGCCCCTGCACATGGATTCCCTGAAAGGGTTTGACCTCACATATCATCTCTGCACCGTACCCGGTAAGGCCTCCCTGTATAAAATCCGCCGATCGGCGCTCCGCAACACCGACGGGGTCATTTTCGTGGCCGACTCCCGAAAGAAAAGAGAGCTGGCCAACCGCGATTCCATGCAGGACCTGGAGGAGAATCTGCGGGCGAACAATCTGAGGCTTGAGGACATGCCTCACGTCCTGCAGTACAACCAGCGGGACCGCCCCGATATTTTCTCCGTCGCCAAACTGCGGTCAATGCTGAATAAACACGGAGTGCGTGAATTTGAAGCGATCGCCACCATCGGGCAAGGGGTGATGGAGACTCTGTTCGCCCTTTTCAGGCTCGTGCGGGAGGATATCAGCAGACGTATCTGACCTGGTTATCTCTCTATGCGCAAATTCAGCAGACGTCAGCTGTGTATACTGGCACTCACGACGACGCCGGGCGTGGGCACGGCCACGATCAATCTGCTCCTCTCGCGTTCCGATGAGAGGAATACTTCCCTTGCAGAGTGTATCGATGAGCTGCGCACAGAGGGGAAAGCCAGGCCCTCCATCCCCTCCTCGGCCCACCGCCGGATCACGCAGATGGGAGACCCCATCGCACGGGGGAAAAGGGTCGTGCACAACCTGAGGCACTCAGAGGTGAAGCCGCTGTTCGTTGACGATGAACTTTATCCGGCCCGGATATCCGCTCACCTCGACGGTCCCCCTCCGCCGGTGCTGTTTCTTCGGGGCAATGAACAACTGCTGGGCCGAAACACCGTCGGGATCGTGGGATCACGAAAGCCCTCTGCGCCCTCCAGACATGCCGCCGTGACCTTTGCCGAGGCCCTCGCCACAGCCGGCACGGTGGTGGTGAGCGGAGGAGCCCGGGGTATCGATAGTGCGGGCCACACGGGTGGGCTGAGGGGCCGGGGCACGATCATTATCCCCGCCACCGGGGTGCTCCGGTTCCAGTGGAAACACATCGATAAACCGCGCCACGCAGGCTGGTGCATTCTGGGTCACTTCCCCCCGGGCGACAGATGGAGGACTCGCAATGCCCTGCAGCGCAATCACAGTATCGTGGCCCTCAGCGATGCGGTGGTCGGATTCGAGCCACGGAACAGCGGCGGGACATGGCGCAGCTGCCACTCGGCGATAAAACAGCGCAAACCGCTGTTCATCGTTAATTCCAGAACTGATAAAGAATACCTGCAGGCTCAGGAACATTTTGTCAGAGAAGGGGCGATGGCCCTTGACCCGCACAATATGCCGGGGCATGAGGATTTCTTCGCCATGGTGCGGAATTATTCCCCACCGCCCGCCAGCTCACAGAGCGAATTGTTCGGCTCGCGCTGATGGTCCGCCCCGGGGATGGGGCCCAGCGGCGTGCCGTGCCCAATAGT
>JBKHGK010000299.1:0-2740 GCA_046539705.1 Candidatus Brocadiia bacterium
GCTAAGGATCTCCTGGAGTCCCCTATCCCGGCGCTTTTTATCCTTCTGGTCTGAACTCTCGGCCTGCTGCGGGGCATTCTGCTGGTCGGAGTTATCAGTCAAGTGTTGTCTCCCTTTAAATTTGCTGGATTGTTAATGGACCTCTTGGCGATGAATTGTTCTGGAGGGCAATTCGTTGTTGTCCGCCACCGCTCGCAGGACTCTGTTCGTTCTCTGCGAAGTGTCCGAACGGCCCCAACCATAAATGATGAAATATGATGACCTGACGGTGAGCCATTGCTCGGCCTCTTCCCAGTTGGCGTTATGGTCGGTGAAAAAACTGCGCAAAGCCTCTTTGTCGCGAAACGGCCGGTCATCCTCCGTCCCGTCTTGCCCGTCGGGTCCCCGCCGCCGCTGGATGATGGCCTCGGCCAGTTCATCGGTCACTCCCGGCATGCAACTCAACATCCTTCTGGTGGTCGTGTTGACATTAAGCCTGCCGGTTCCGTGCACGGTAAATAGTTGTTCCAGTTCCCGTGTTTGGATGGAGTTCAGCAATCCCCGCAGTTCGCGCACCGTGATGAACTGTCTTTTCTCGCGACGTTCCTCGATCTGGGTCAGCGTGCGCTCCTGTATTCCCGGAAGTGCCGATTCCAGCGTGCTCAGTGGCACCGCATTGACATTGATTCTGCTCTCTGCGTCGGATATCGGCCGGATATCGGAGTCCCCGGCATCCATGCCGAGCCCAAGGCCAAACTCCCCCGATGAAAGCCTGTGACCCGAGGTGTCCTCACCTGTCGCCCATTCTCCGGAAAGGGAGGTGAATTGTCGGTTCGGATCCGGAAGCCGGGACAGCCCGAGTTCTACGCCTGATCGAGCCAGCCACAGTGAAGTCATCCGACTGCGTTCGTATTGCAAACGCCGCGACCCGGTAAGCAGTATGGCACTTGCACTGCCAAGAATGGCGGTGAGAAAACCAATGACGACGAGGGCGAGAATGAGGGCTTCAGCGTCACGGCGTTGCGGTAAAAGTCTCAGTGGCTGATTCATCGTTTGCCCCCCTCACGGTGTGCTGACGGCAGTCCGACCGATGTGCTGAATCGCTGGAGCCGCAGCTCCTGCCCCGGCGGCGTAGCCCGCAGCCAGAGAGTAACCCTGACGACGTCCGGAGGATATTCGCGGGTCCACGTTTTCTGCCAGTCCGAGGTGGCCGTGCGATACTCGATGTTCATGGCCTGGACCCGGGGGCTTTCAAGTTCCCAGTCAGCCGAATCCAGCCCGCTTTTAAGAGGGGCCGTCCGGCGGTATAAGCCGGATTTCTGTCTGCTGCTCGGGGGATATTGTATTCCGTATTGCACCAGTTCCGGACCGCTACCATCATTGGGGGATCGGCCACCGGCCAGGGTGAAGAACTGTACATCTGCGGCTGGAATCTCCCGCTCGCTGGCAAATGAGAAGCCCTTATCCGCAAACTCCTCCTCAATCCGCCCTATATCTGCGGTATGATACTCGCCCTGCAGGAGAGGATGGGACCTCACGGTATCGGCCGGTATGCCGCGGAGCTCGGCGCTTATCTGTCCCAGCATCTTCCACCCCTCACTGGTGGCCATCATCATTTCCTGCTGGTTCTGGGCAACTTCGTGTCCGGTATGGAGGGCCCTGTAGGCGGCACCCATCAGGATGCCCAGCAGGGCTATCGCGACCAGCATTTCTATCAGAGTTACGCCATTTCTGGGGCGTGGAGACATCCTCATCTGCTGCCTCCGGTCTGAGTGCCACGGCTGTTCCGAACAAGACAGGAGAGTTCAAAATCCTGTTCGGCCTCCTGTCTCCCCCCTTGGCGCCAGTAGACTGTAACGGTGAGGGCGTGGAAATTCGGGGATTGCTCCCAGTCCCTGATATCCCAGCTCCACTCAAAATTGTCCAACTCTTTATCGTCGAACGGACGCCGGTTCGTTCCCGGACGAAGGGGGAAGAGCTCTTCAAGCGTTTCACGTGGGGTCCCCGATGATGCGTCGCAGATGGCGGTAATTTCCTCCATTTTGCCCTGAGCCAGGAGGGCCCCCCGGGTGCCGTTGGATGATACTTCAACCTGGCGCAGTCCCTGCAGGGAGAAGTCAACAAGAAATCCCATGGCGACGACCAATAACCCCGCCGCGGCCACGGTTTCTATAAGCGTGACGTCTTTTCTGAGAGCTGAATCACCTGTCAGCATCACGCCCCCCTTTCGTTCCCGGATGTTCAATATCGTTGCATCCCGGCTTTGCGGAACTCTGCAGTCCACACAAGTTAGTATAGGACGATATGATGAGAAATCAAGGGGTTGTGTGCATGTGAAGCGAAGTCGGGACAGTCAGGAGGTTCTGCTCCCGGCGCGCAACCTGACTTACGCGGGTCCACTCCGGACTCAGATCGGGTGTGCGCTCATTTGACGGAATGGACCACTGTGACTACAATGGTTTTTTACGTTGGTAGGGCGCATAGCTCAGTGGCGAGAGCGCTACCTTCACACGGTAGAAGTCGCAGGTTCAAGTCCTGCTGCGCCCACCAGTAAGATTGGATTCATCATCAGCCAGCACATCGGAGATTGCAATCCGCGTGCTGGTTTTTGCATGTACCTGGAGGAAGTCGGGTTATTCGGAGGGAGTCTCATCCTGGTCGTCTTCGGAGGAATCGTCCTGTTCGGCGGGCTCGTCCCTGTCTTCTTCTTCGTCGTCTTCGTCTTCCTCGTCTTTCTCGTCCATCCCGGCCAGTGTTTTCA
>JBKHGK010000300.1:0-2736 GCA_046539705.1 Candidatus Brocadiia bacterium
TCGGTGAGGACCATGTAGTATGCCCCTGAACCGTGTGGACGCGAACCAGATAATACCCCTTCGCCGGCTCGTCTTCGGTGTCCGTGAGGAGATAAGTATGCACTGGATCGTCGGAACCGTTCAGTTTCTCCCACCTCTCCCGGTTTTTGATGATGTCCACGCGTTGCACGGGCACGGCCGAACCGATGACTATTTCCAGCTGGCGCTCAGATCCCTGCACAGGGTCCCCATGAGGGGAGGCGGTTTCACCGTTCACGGTAAATTTCAGGAGCGTCCTCTGCCCCGAGGTGGCGTAGCTTTGCCCGTCGTGCAGCGCGTCATAGACGCAATCGCGGCTCAGCGAATCCGCACGCACCGCCGTCAGTTCGGCGGGCAGACGGCTGTAATAGGCCTCTGTGCCATGGTCCGTTCCCGCCACAACTCCCACCTTCAGACCATCATCAAGGGTGTCGAAGATATTATCGTTGTATCCCCCGCTCCGGTGGAGGGAGTCGCGGACGAACTCCCCGCACCAGCCGCTCACCTCCACGCTTCTGTCCACCCCTTCCACTGATTCCGGCGAACCGCAGTGGAAGTGGTTGATGCAGAAGAAGTCAACCTCCTCTTCCTTATACCGCTCCCAGACCTCCCGGGGGCTCGCGCTCTCATGCCAGACGCCGTCGCGGAGTGTCGGCGGGGCTTTGCGGAAATATATGTTACGGTGTCCGTAATCCGCTCGCATGCGAGGGCGGAGCCCCATACTGTTGGTCCATTCGTAGCCGTAGAGCGTTACGAACCGCCCGTCATTGTTGTGGCGTTCGATAGTGCGCCGCCAGAGCTCCTCCCGCTGTTCGTCAAAATCATGGGCGTGATCGGTCAGTGCCCAGAAATCAAGGCCCCGATGCCGGGCGACTTCGTGATATTTCTCCTCCGGATGCAGGCGTCCATCCGAGAGCTGCGAGTGCGTGTGGATGTCACCGAAATATAATTTCCCGGGGCCGAACGACCCATCGGTGACAATCAGGTTGGACTCGCCGCTGATGCCCCCGGTCTCCGTGTCCTCGGCCAGAATCTGAAACACATCCCCCTCGTCAAAGATCACCTCGAACGTCACGCTGCCCCCGTCTTCGGAGTTGAATTCATATCGTTCCGGCAGTCCACGGGCCTTTGCGGGGCAGTGGATCCGTATTTCGCCCTCATAACCATCGGCCACATTTCCGTAGCTGTCGATGGCCGTGATGGTGACGCGGCTCGTCTCGCCGGGTTCTGGTGTGGGTTGAGCAAAGAGCTCCAACCGCCCCGCCGGGGCGCCGACCACATCCAGGCGCGGAAATTTCTGAGGCGAGAGATACAGGCCGGTTCCCATCGGATCGACGTATGTTTTCAGCGGGAACTCATCCTGGGTCAGCAGCTGGGCCCGGATGCCGGGACAAGCGTCGTGCAATCCCACCTCGATGCGCACTGTGTCGCCGGGACTCAGCCCCTTCGGCCCCGTGAGCGTGGCCCTGGTGGAGAAGACGTCCTCGCTGTCGAGCCGGAACTCCGCTCCCGCCCCATCACAGGTGACGTCCACGAATCCCGGCTTAGCCGGATCGTCCCACTGCAGCGGGGACCAGTTTTTCTCCGGGAGCGGGCGTTTGCGTTTCGAATTCCTGTTGCATTCAATGACCTCGTTATTGAAACAGAACTTGAGAGCTCCGCCCGGTTCAAAACCGTTCTCGCCGACGGTGTATTCGACCGCAAATGCGCTGTAGCTCCCCGCAGTCACCTGTGAGGGGCCGGCATACTGGAACGTCCCGATATCACGATCAGCCCCGCCGTAGTCCGCCCACCGGATGTCCTGAGCCGAGAGCAGTCCGAAGCAGAATACCGGATAATCATAGTTTTCATTGAAGGGAAGCTGATGCGGGATGGGGCACCAGGCGCTGATCGCGCCGGTGGAACTGTGGAACCGGACCACATCAAACGGTATCGGGGCACTGCTGAGCGTCGTAACGTCGTAGCCCAGCGTATCCAGAGGTACGTTCACTCGAGCCTTCCACTGGTTGTCCTCCACCTGGAGGTCCACGGACAGATCGCTGGCGTCCGCCTCGCGAAAAGCCCTCCGCAGCGCCGTGGCACCGTTGATCTTGATCCCAACCTGCACGGGACAGCCGGTCGGGTCGAGAAAGTTCAGGCTTATACAATCGGTCTCCCAGAATCCCTTACCGGATTTATCTCCCAACCAGTCGATCAGCCGCCGGGGGGAGGGTTCCTCCATCCTCAGGTCAAACACCAGCGAATCGTCGTCCAGCCGGGCTCGGAAGGATGTCTGATCTTCGGCCTTGCCGGGACGACTACCCGGGAAATAGGGGCCCTGATAGAGGTGCGCGGAAATCGTTGAAAAGGGTTCCGATTCCCATTGGTCGGGTTGATTACCGTTGGATAGCTGGCATATACGTTCTTCATCGCTGTAGCGCAGTAGCTGGTAATTCATGTTGTTCCCTGCAGAATGCGGAAAGATTCTCTCAAAGACTGATTCCATCGAATAAAAACTAACCGAATACCGCCGGCAGAACAATGACTGAGCCTCCTGCCGGGCCTGTTACCATGAAGTTAGAGGGATCGGTTCACACCTCCAGTTCCCGGCACAGCCTGTAGAAATCATCACATTACCGTTCATCTTCCTCATCCGGTAACGCGTTCTTCTTCGGAATCAGGCATACCCGTATATTTCACGAGTCGTCAGTGCGCCAGATATGAGAACAGTCAAAGGCG
>JBKHGK010000301.1:0-2716 GCA_046539705.1 Candidatus Brocadiia bacterium
CGACAGATCAGCTCATGTCCAGCACTTCCTGCGCTCTGTCGGCATCAAGCCCCCGGACGACTTCAATCATGAGCTTTTTCATCGCCCGCACATCATCCTCGTGGATGATGCCCGAGTGGCAGTGGATGTAGCGGGTGGGAACGCCGAACATCACGCTGGCCACGCCGCGGGAGTGGAGCTGAACGGCCCGGGCGTCGGTGGAGCCCCCCTCGATCAGACTGAGCTGGCAGGGTATATCGTTCTCCTCCGCCACATCAATGACGTAATCACGAAACTTCAGGTGGCTGATCGTCCCCGCATCGAGCATGTAAATCACCGGTCCCTTCCCCATTGAGACCTCCGGCTCATCCTCTATCCCGGGCACATCCGTGGCAATAGCGACGTCCAGCACCATGCAGAAGTCGGGGTTAACGGCCTCCGCGGAGGTCTCCGCACCGCGCGTCCCCACTTCCTCCTGCACCGTCCCAACCCCATAAACGGTGTTCGGATGTTCCATCTGTTGCAGCTCCTCCAGCAGCTCCACCACCAGAGCACATCCCACCCGATCGTCCCAGGCCTTGCCCATCAGGAATTTTTCGTTCGTCATGCGCCTGAAACCCTGAACGGGTACCACGGGATCTCCAATCCTGACCCCCATTTCCTCTGCATCCTCCCGGTCATCGGCCCCCACATCGATGAACATCTTCTTTTTCTTGATCAATTTCTTCCGCTTCTCCTCCGGCATCATGTGCGGAGGAGTGGAGCCTATAACGCCCGTCAGAGGGCCTCGCCGCGTTTTCACCCTTACTCTGTGGGCCAGAAGATTCTGGTCCAACCATCCGCCCAGCGGCGAAAACCGCAGACATCCGGTATCGTCGATATCTTTCACCGCGAACCCGACCTCATCCATATGAGCCGGCACCATAATGCGCGGTTGTTCCGAGGTTCCGGTTTTCCGGCAGATCAGGCTACCCAGATTATCGGTCTCCATCTCCGCCACACCATCCAGTCTGTGGCGTAGAAAACTCCGCACCTCCTCCTCGTGCCCGGGCACACCTTCCAGCTCGCTCAGCTGCTTTAACAGTTCGACCAGTCCGTCGCTCATACCGCCATTCTCCCATACCTTTTATTCCGTAAAACGATGCACCTTCAGCATATCAGTCCCGCCGGGCGTCCCGGTCGAAGCGCCGGCCACGCAGACCGCCAGATCCCCCGGCTCAACGAGCCCCCGTCTCCTCAGTTTCTCCTCTCCCCGTTCGATCATCTCATCGGTGCTTGAAAACACCGGCAACCGCATCGGTTCCACTCCCCAGACAAGGGACAGCCTGCGCCGGGTGGGTTCTGATGGTGTGAGTGCATGGATTCTGACCGGAGGACGTTCACGCGCAACATCCCGTGCCGTCCGGCCAGTGATCGTGAACACCATTATCGCCCGTGCCGAAACCCTCCGGGCCACATCACAGGCTGCGCCGGCAAGCGCTCTTTCCGGCGCAACGCTGTCCGGCTCCTGTCGCTCCCCGTATTGGTCCCTCCACGGGGGGAGGCTCGTGGCCGAGTCGATCCTTTCCATCATCCTCACCGCCTCCACCGGAAACTCCCCCACGGCCGTCTCACCGCTGAGCATCACCGCATCAGTGCCGTCAAGTATGGCGTTGGCCACATCACTGGCCTCCGCACGGGTCGGGCGGGGGTTATGAATCATCGACTCCAGCATCTGAGTGGCCGTTATAACCGGCAGGCCTGCTTCGTTGGCCCCCGCAATGATGTCCTTCTGCGCGCCGGGAACCCGTTCGGTCGGCATTTCTATGCCGAGGTCCCCTCGTGCCACCATAACCGCGTCGGATGCGCCAAGCAGCTCCTGCAGATTACCCAGCGCCTCCGGACGTTCAATCTTGGAAACGATGGGGATGGCCGGGGAATCAAAACTCCCCATTGCCCCGCGCAGTCGCTCAACATCCTCCGCCTCTGCTACATAGCTGAGGGCCACGTAATCCAGTGCGTGTTCGAACGCAAATCTCAGATCCTCCAGATCCTTCTGGGTCGGAGAGCTTATGCTGAGCTCAACACCGGGCAGATTCATACCCTCATGTTGCCCGAGGACACCACCGGTCCTCACCCTGCACCTTACGGCGGGTGGACTCACCTGCGTAACCGTCAGCTCTATCATACCATCCTTCAGCAGAATTGAGTCCCCCCCGGTCACATCCCGGGCCAGATGTTCGTATTCCGTGGCGACCCGGGAGGCATTTCCCGCAAAATCCCCGTGCTCGATGGTGACCTCATCCCCTTTCTCCAATCGCACATATTCGCCACCCTCAAGACTGCCAGTGCGTATTCGTGGACCCTGTAGATCCTGCATAATGGCCACCGGCCGGCCTTTTTGTTTCCCCAGCGACCTGATCCTGCGGACGTACTCCGAGTGCTGCGCATGGGTGCCGTGGGAGAAATTCAGTCTGAAAACGTTTACCCCCTCGTCCATCATCCTGGCCAGCATGTTTTCGTCCGAACATGCAGGCCCTATCGTCGCAACGGTTTTCGTGCGGGCTTTGTCCATCGGCACAATCCTTTCATCCGGCTGTGTCTGAGAGGTCCTCATCGCGACTCCGCGGAAAATGCACAGTCATGAAGCTATCCAGCAGCGACATCCGCATCCGCCACCGGTGCGTCCGCGCGATGCCAGCCCGTGCATTTCAGAGAGAGCCATATCCCGCATCTTACGGATACAGGCTATTAGCCC
>JBKHGK010000302.1:0-2686 GCA_046539705.1 Candidatus Brocadiia bacterium
TCAGGGAGGCTATCTTGTAAACCGTTCCTCCCCCGATCAGGCCGCCCACTGCAGCAGTGGTCCAGAGCAGAACCCAGGGATCCCACAGAACTTCGTGCCCCCACACGAATGTACCGTCCCCTGTGCCACGAAAATACAGCACTGTGATAATAGTGACTGCATACACCCCCGCAATAATAAATATGACGGCCAGGATATAGTACATCACCAGGAGTTTCGTGCGTTTCCGGGCCGATTCCTGTTGTTGGAAAAAATCCATTGCTCCTTCCCCCTTATGCCAATCGTTCAGCTCCGCTCAGAGTGGTTTCATCGATGCTTCAACAGAGCCTGATACCCGCGTTCGTGAGAGACAGGTTATATCAACCGAACGAGACCTCCACCGTCTCCCTTTCCTCGGGGGATTCAACCTCGAAAAGCTCGGCCGGTCCAAAATTGAATATACTGGCAAAGATATTATTGGGAAACGTTTCCCTGGCGATATTGTAACGCATAACGGCATCATTATAGGCCTGTCGCGCGAAAGCCACCTTATTCTCGGTCGAGGTGAGTTCCTCGCTCAACTGCTGCATATTCTGGTCCGCCTTCAGATTGGGATAGGACTCGGACAGTGCAAACAGCTTTCCCAGCACCCCACTGAGTGCGCCCTCAGCCCCTTTCAGTTTGCTCATCGCGTTCTGATCCCCGGGATTTTTGGCCGCGTCCTCTCGTGCGTCCACCGCGCGGCTTCGAGCGGCCGTAACCGCCTCCAGAGTCTCGCGCTCATGGTCCATATAGGCCTTTGCGGTTTCAACGAGGTTGGGGATCAGGTCATGGCGACGTTTTAGCTGGACGTCGATCTGTGAAAATGCGTTTTTATATCTGTTGCGCAGGGTCACAAGCCGGTTGTATATCCATATTACCGACATGACGAGCGCGGCGCAGACCACGAGAATGACACCCAGCACAATGAGCAGTACCGCCATGACAATTTCTCCCAAAAAACCGGTCTCTATGCCAGCAAACACACACAGGTTGCATGTGAACTTCATCCGTCCTCCCCGGCAGTGGGGGATGCCACCGGAGTGGGCTTTATCGTCCTTCGTTCTCTTCTTCAGTACCCATTTGTGCCCTCCGTTTGGAAAGATGTGATGCTCGACACAGATCTGAATTTCTCAGATTGACCAACCATCAGTATAACACCGGATGTGTGTGAAAATAAAACGAAACTGTAGAGGTCGCCTTTTCTGGCCGATACTCCCCGTATTATTTTCATGTTTGTCGGCCGATCGTGAGGGGGGCTGCAGGCAATATATATATATACCGGTCTCCTTTTGTCCGTGTATCCACCGCCGAGCGGAACGGACCACCAGGAAGAAAGGTCCGGGACAATCGGATCCTGGAAAGTTGTATTACCGTGCGCACGGTTATCGACCTTCAGAGAGTCCCCTGCAACGTTCCATCCTCGGCTCCTTTCACGTTCACCCGCACCACCTCATCCAGATATCTGCTGTCCGCCACCACCTGTATGCGGACGTAGCGGTCGGTATACCCGACGAGCCTGTGAGGCCCGACCTGTTCCTCCAGCAACACCCGCACGCTGTTATGTACAAATGATTCTGCCCATCGCCGGGCCAGTGTATCACCCAGCGCCCGGAGTTTTTTTGATCTCTTTTTGGCAATCCGTGAATGGACCTGTCCGTCCATCTCGGCGGCCGGAGTCCCTTTTCTCGGGCTGAACTTAAACACGTGCATCCGGCTGAAATTCATCTTGCGGCAAAAGGCCATGGTCTCGGCGAACTCGTCCTCCGTTTCCCGGGGATATCCCACCATAAGGTCCGTGGTTATGGCCGGCTTATCAAGAGCGTCCCGAGCGTGATGGACCGCCCGGGCAAACTCAGCAGAACTGTAACGTCTGCCCATTCGTTCGAGTACGGCGTCGTTGCCACTTTGCAGGGGCAGGTGGAGATGCGGGCAGACCGTCGGATGCTGCATTGCTTCCAGAAGTCGGGGGGTGACCTCAAGGGCTTCCAGAGAGCTCAGACGCAGCCGTGAGAGGCCGTCCAGTTCCGATACCTGATGCACGGCATCGCTGAGTTTGATTGCTTTCTGCAGATCTTTTCCGTACATGCCCAGATGGATACCGGTCAGGACGATCTCCGAAAAACCCTGATCCACCAGTTTTTTCGCCTCCTGGAGTACGTCCTGCATGGGCATGCTTCGGGGTTTACCCCGGACATGGCATACGATGCAGTAGTTGCAGCAAAAGTCGCATCCGTCCTGTATTTTTACAAAAGCCCTGCTCCGGCCGGGGAATCCGCCGATACCAAAATCGTCTTCCGGTTCTGCCCCGGGATCCCCTTCGTGACCCGCGATTTCGCGCACCAGCTCCGGCATCTGTTCTCGGTCAAACACGCCATCCACCCCGTCGATTGTCTCCAGGGCATCGGGGTTGTGGGTGGCATAACAACCCGTCACGTAAATGTCCGCCGCGGGGATGTCGCGAATAGCCTGCCGGATTAGGTGGCGGCTTTTTCCGTCCGCCGTGTGGGTAACCGTGCAAGTGTTGAGAATCCATACATCCGGGGTTTCCGCCTCCTCTGCCGGTCGGAGCCCCGCTTGTTCAAGGGATTCCGATAACCGGCGAGAGTCATACTGATTGGCTTTGCAGCCAAGTGTTTCTATGTGAAAGGTTCGTTCCATATCCTAT
>JBKHGK010000303.1:0-2678 GCA_046539705.1 Candidatus Brocadiia bacterium
CTATTTGAGGAAAAGCTCTATCACCGGCACCGTGACGTCGGGTTTTCTCACCGGCAGGTGCAGGGTGAGTGTGTCGCCACGCTGAGCCTGGCTGCCTTCATCCGGTTCGGAAAAGCCTACTTCACTGGCGTCGTTGAGCAGCTGAGCGTAGCGCACCTTGCCCGCGAATCCGTCGAGGAACAGGTGTTTGAACGGCCACGCGAATACATGCACATAGATCTTTCTGTTTTCCGGATCGTAGGTCAGCCGACAATCGGTGGGGCGCTGGAATTCGGCCGGTGCCTGGGTGCATCCATAGATCGAACGTGAGTGCAGATCCATCCATTGACCCATGGCATCGAGGCTCCGGCGGGCCCGGGCGTCGAACGTGCCGCGCGCGGTTGGACCGACGTTCAGAAGCAGGTTGCCCCCCTTACCTACCGTGTCAATCAGCATACGAACGAGCTGGCCGGTGCTTTTCCAGCTGGATTCATCGCGGTGATATCCCCACGAGCCGCTGAAAGTCTGGCATGCTTCCCATACCACCGGTTCTTCGTCGACGGTGACCCATTCGCGGGGCTGATACTGCTCGGGAGTTTTCACGTCCCAGCCCTCGTCCAGGTCCAGCCGGTCATTCAGCACGATGTCCGGCTGGAGTTCGCGGACCAGCTCATAGAGCTCCTCGCTCTGCCAGTCCTCCCGCCCCTTACCGCCGGGCTGATCCTGCGCCTCCCAGAAGCGGTCGGGATAGGAGAAGTCAAACCACATGATATCAATCTTGCCGAAGCGGGTCAGCAGCTCTCTGACCTGCCCGTGGAGGTACTCCGCGTATCTGGCCATTTCCCGGTCTTCGTTGATCTCCGCGGCGTCGGGGTTGTTGCGCATCGAGTGCAGGGCGTCAATGGGGAACTCCGGATGATGCCAGTCGATCAGGCTGTGGTAAAAGCCCACCTTCAGTCCCCGATCGCGGAACGCCTCCACCATGGGTCCCAGCACATCCTGCCCATAGGGGGTATTGGTGACCTTATAATCGGTCAGATCGGAATCCCACAGGCAGAAACCATCGTGATGCTTGGTGGTTATCACGAAATATTTCATTCCCGCATCCGCGGCGGCATCGGCCCATTGCTCCGGATCGTAAAGATCCGGGTTAAAATGATCGAAATATTTCTGGTATTCCTCGTCCGCAATTTCTTCGTGCTGTTTCACCCACTCGTGCCGGGCGGGAAGGGCATAAAGCCCCCAGTGGATAAACATTCCGAACCGATCGCGTGTGAACCAACCGGTATCTCCGGGTGTGTCTTTCGTCTGAAGTGTCATACAATAGCTCTCCTGTTTCGGTTGCTCGGTAAACGGAACGATGTTATACCGCAATCGGAGCGGAGCTGCAATTCATATACTGACGGTACCGAACGGAATTCAGGGGTAAACCACATGAAGGCTATAGTAAACGCCAGAATCAATCCTGTGATTGACGAACCATTTGAGGGAAAGGTAACTTTCGATAACGGCGTGATAAGCGACATCGGCGCGGAGGTGGACATCCCGCCCGATGCCGAAATTGTCGATGCCCGCGGGGCGGTGGTTGTGCCGGGGCTGGTGGAGCCTCACTGCCACACGGGAATTCATGGGGAGGCGGAGGGTCCAGCGGGCAATGACGTCAACGAGAGCCATGATGCTGTAACCCCCCATCTCCGTGCGCTTGACGGCATAAACCCGCTGGACGTGGGCATGCAGGATGCCGTACGGGCGGGGATCACCACCGTCAACGTGGGTCCCGGCTCCGCGAATCCGATTGGTGGGCAGTTTGCCGCCCTGAAAACGGCCGGGTCACCTGTGGTGGACGAACGGATAATTCTGCAACCAACGGGAATGAAGATGGCCACCGGCGAGAACCCGAAACGGGTCTATGGGAATCAGGATAAAACCCCCTCGGTGCGGCCGGCCACAGCCGCCCTGCTGCGGGAGACTCTGTATGAGGCCCGGGAGTATCTGGAGGAAATTGAGCGGAAAGGTCCGGATGATATCGACCGAGATTTCAAGAAGGAGGCGCTCAGGCCGGTAATGGAGGGGAAAATACCGCCGCGCATCCACGCGCACCGCGCCGATGATATCGTTACGGCGGTGCGGATATGCGAGGAATTCGGCCTGTGTCCGGTCATTGAGCACTGCACGGAGGGGCACAAAGTGGCCGATTTGCTGGCCGAGAAAGATATACCTGTCATCCTGGGTCCATTCATGTCATCCCGCAGTAAACGTGAGCTTCGCGAGCGCACCTTCCGAACGGCCGGAGTGCTGAGCGAGGTCGGCGTGGAGGTGGCGCTGATGACGGATTCACCGGTGATCCCGGTGCAGTATCTGCCCCTGATGGCCGCCTTTGCCGTGCGAGAGGGGATGGATCCGGACGAAGCTCTCCGGGCAATCACCATCAACCCGGCACGGATATGCGGGATAGATCAGCGGGTGGGCTCGCTTGAGGTGGGTAAAGATGCCGACCTGGTCATCCTCGAGGGCCAGCCGCTCGATCCCCGGTCGCGCGTGCAGCATGTTTTTGTCAACGGCGAGGAGATACCGGTGCATACCCCACCACGGGAGGGTGAGATGCGAACCTACTGATCCCCCGACGGTGTCTTCGGGCACCGGAGGTTATCCCGTATATTTCACGAGTCGTCAGTGCGCCAGATATGAGAACAGTCAAA
>JBKHGK010000304.1:0-2668 GCA_046539705.1 Candidatus Brocadiia bacterium
ACCGATCACCCTTGTTGGGAGGTTAGTCCAGCATGATCCCCATCCGCGACAGAAATCCGTCCCCGATCACCCCGTGGATCGTATACACAGTAGTCGCTCTCAATGTCCTTGTATTCATAGGGGAAATGGGTTTACCGGATGCGGAGCTCCGTGAGCTATTTTTCAGCTATGGGCTTGTGCCCGCAAGGGTCACGCTTGTCCTGCAGGGCGAGGAGAAGCTGCTGAGGGGTATGCTCCTGCCGGCGTTTACCTCGATGTTCCTCCACGGGGGATTTATGCACCTTCTGAGCAACATGTGGTTCCTTTACATTTTTGGCGACAACGTTGAAGCCAAGCTGGGGCGGACTCAATTCGTCCTCTTCTACCTTCTGTGTGGTCTTATCGCCGGCGCCTTACAGTATCTGCTGGCCCCCTCGGCCCGGATACCCGTCGTGGGCGCCAGCGGTGCCATAGCCGGGGTGCTGGGGGCATATATCGTATCTTGGCCAAAGGCCCGAATACTTACCCTGGTTCCCATCTTCTATCTGTTCACGTTCATGCAGCTGCCCGCCATCTTCGTGCTCGGGGCCTGGTTTTTCATACAGCTTTTTCAGGGACTGGGCAGCATCGGCGCCAGCTTCGCCACAGGAGGAGTGGCCTACGGTGCGCACGTCGGCGGCTTTATCGCCGGGATAATACTGGTCAAACTGTTTCCCACACAGAACGTCACCCGGGGCACTTATCGCCCACCTCGCCGCTCCAGACGCCGCAGGTAAGGCGGTGGAGCGATGAGAGATGCCTGTGGGCGAAAGGCCCGGGTATGTATTTATGGCGTCCCACCCTGAATGCTTGCCACCCCGTGGCCCGTGCGCATATACTGGTTGGGTTATGAGAAAAAAGTGGATATTACCAGAACACGATCCTGAAATCGTCGACAGTCTGTTCAGAACACTCCGGATTTCCCCGGTGACCGCGCGGATGCTGGCCAACCGCGGCCTGCAGGACGCTCAATCCGCCCGACGGTTCCTGGAACCATCCCTGCATCAACTGATTGATCCGGCCAATCTTGAACTGATCTCCAGTGCCGCCGCATTCCTGCTTGAGGCGGCCGACTCAAACCGGCATATCACCGTCTACGGGGATTACGACGCAGACGGAATCTGTGCCGCTGCTCTCATGACGCGGGCCCTCAGAGCGCTGGGCGGAGAGGTCGACTATTACGTACCGCGGCGCTTCGACGAGGGCTATGGACTGAGCAAAGACGCCGTAAAAGAACTCGACCAGCGGGGAACCGATGTCATTGTAACGGTCGACTGCGGGATATCAGCCTCCGGGGCCGTTAAGCTTGCCCGCCGGAGGGGAATGGAGGTCATCCTAACCGATCACCACGAACCGGGCTCGGAACTCCCGGAGACCCGATATATTTTGAATCCGCATCTGCCGGACTGCCAGTTCGGTTATGAACGCCTGGCCGGTGTGGGAGTGGCCTTCAAACTGGCCTGGGCAGCAGGTCAACAGCGGAATGGCGGGCGTAAAGTAGATGAGTCCTTCAAAGAACTGATGGTGGACCTCCTGCCTCTGGTGGCCATCGGGACCATCGCGGACATGGTGGAGCTGAACGATGAAAACCGGGTAATGACACAGTTCGGATTGCGGGTCATGCCCTCCACCACCATCCCCGGCCTGAAAGCCCTGCTGAAAGTGGCGGGGGCCGAGAACAAGTCCAATCTCCGCTCCTACCACGTGGGATTCCAGCTGGCCCCACGGCTGAACGCAGCGGGCCGGATGGCCGATGCCTCGGCCGCTATTGAGCTGTTCACAACGGACGACCCGGATCGGGCCCGAGAACTGGTCGATGGACTGGAGAAGGAAAATCGCCGGCGGCAGAACATACAACGTGCCACCATCGACGAAGCCGTCGAACATGTGGAACAGACACTGGATCTTGATTCCGCCAACAGCATAGTGGTCTACAACCCCGAGTGGCATCCGGGAGTGGTGGGATTGGTCGCTGCTCGCCTCGCGGACGATTACTGGCGCCCCGCCTTCGTGTTCTCCGGGAAAAATGGGCTGGCACGCGGAAGTGCACGAGGAATACCCGGACTCAACCTTTTTGAGGCTATCAGCCAGTGCGAGGAGCTCCTCGAAACGTTCGGGGGACACGAGGGAGCCGCGGGACTGAGCCTGTCGATGGACAGATTCGAGGACTTCCAACGCCGTATAGACCGGGTCGTGCAGGAGGAACTGGGCGAAGAACCGCCGGGCCCGCGGCTGAAGCTGGAGGGTGAGGTGGAGCTGGAAGAACTGTCAAAACCGGTGGTCAGGGAACTGCGCTTGCTCTCCCCCTACGGGATGGCCAACCCGGAACCGCTGTTCTGCACCCATGGGGTGCGGCTGGCCGGCAACCCTCAGATCGTTGGCAGTCGCCAGAACCACCTGTCCTTTATGGTCAGACAGGGAAAACGAACCCTCAAAGTAATAGCCTTTGGCAAATCAGACTGGCTGCCCCAGCTCAAATCCCACGCCGATGAGCCCTTTTCCATCGCCTTTCAACCGCAGATAAACACCTGGCGCAACCGATCCAAGGTGGAACTCCGCGCCGAGGATATACAGTTTCAGGGTGAACAGCTCATCGAAACGGGTGAAGGCAGCCTGCTCACCGCCAGCTCATCGTAGTATCTTTGAGTTC
>JBKHGK010000305.1:0-2661 GCA_046539705.1 Candidatus Brocadiia bacterium
GTTCATTGAGGAAATAAGCCGGTTTATCGAGAAACACCCAAATGCTTCGCCCCCACCCGCAGAAGAACGAACTTAGTGTTCACCAGGCCTGAGAACAACGAGCTGAAACACCGCACCAATTTTACCCTGTCGAGGAACAAAAATGCATCACATCAAGAACCTCACTGTGTATACTTGCCTGACCCTTCTTCTCCTGGCGTTCATCGGCACCGGAATGGCCGAGGAAGAATCGATCACCCGGGTGTCCGTCCCACGGACGAACAACGAGCTGAGTCTGGAGGGCCGGATCAACGACGACACCTGGGCGGAGGCCGCGACACTGCCTGCCCTTTCCCGGCTTACTTCACCAGATTTTGCCGAGTCTCAGGTCCGACGATGGCTTCCCACCCGGCCCGATAAAGGGACACGCGCGGACCGTTCGGTCAGCTTCTGGCTCAAATGGGACGCACAACACCTCTACGTGGCCGCCCGAAGCCCCGTTCCGGAAGATGCTCCACCCATAATGGACCTGGCTCCGGACCGTACGGACGGACAGGTCATCATCCATGACGACGTATATGAATTGGCGGTGAGTGCCCCCGGAAATAACGGCAATCCTGATACGAACATTTACTGGATCAACGCACGGGGACACGTTCAATCCCGGACCGCGCCCCCCGATTATAAGCCCTACGGCAGGATTGGTCGCACCCGGGAAACGCCCGAGGTGCAATCGGAAATATGGGAGGACGAGGCGGGCCGGAAATGGTGGGACCTACAGATGGCACTGAGCATTGATGAGCTCGGTGCAAGCTCCGATCTTGAAGCCGGACAGGTGGTGCGTATAAGCATGGCGCGCATTTTCCAGGACCCGTGGGAATACGTATGTGTTCCGGTGACAGAACGGTATATGGACAGCGGAGGTTTCGCCAGAGCCGTACTTTCCGAGGATGACCCCACCGTTCGCATAGAGGAGGCCCGGATCGACGAGCGAGCCGATTTTGATATGCGCATACTGAACCCAAATAATAACTCCTCCCGCGATATCAGCATAAACTTGGACTCCGGGGCAAAGGACGCCGAGGAGCAACAGGTGGTAGAGACGACCCTGGAACCCGCTTCCAGCACGACTGTCGATATACAATCCTCTCTGAATAGCGATCCTGCATCCCTCAGAGGCGACGTCGAGGCTGATTCTGATTCCAGCTCCCTCTTTCACTATCCCATACCCCCCGCCAGCGGGAATGAACCTCCATTCCTGCGTCATGTGTTCACCAGATCGGCCCTGCCGCTTGATTACGTGGAGTTCAACGGCGGAACCGAGACTCTCACTCTCCAGTCTGATGCCGTCCTCAGTCAGCTCAGTGATCCGGATCTCGCCTCTCAGCTCAAATACCAGATCATCAGAGCAGAGGATGGAACTGACAGTAAACCGGTAATGGAGGGTGTCACCGACGAAAACGACGAAAATGACCATCTGTTCACCGCATCTGTTGACCTTTCGGAGCTGGACCCCGACCAGTATCACGTCCGGGGGGCACTCCTCGACGATGACGGCAATATTCTGGTGGAACGAACGAAAAAAGGGTTTCGAAAAAGCGGGGCGGACAGCGACCGAAATGAATACCTCTGGTATATGGACGTGCAGAGCAACGCGGATAACCTCGCCGGCCTTCCCCCCCTGAGAGATCTGCCGGAAGTGACCGATTCTGTCAACGAGTGGTTTGAGGAGGGCACCGCGGCGGGAAACATTGGCGATTATTATCACAATCATGACGGGCTCCATGCGTATCTGCGCCTGCATCATTTCCCGCAGCTCACCCCCATCGACGCCACCGATGCGCGTCGCTCCCTGAAATCAGCCGGACTGCAAAAGGACAAGCTGTTCACCGGCCGGGTAATCGGAAATGCCTCCGTAGCCGACAGGTTCTCTCTTCCCGAAACAGCCTACAGAAACGGACGAGACGTCCGGAAACTCTACCAGCAGTACAGATCCAATCATCTGTACTGCTACGTATCCTTCAAAACGGGAGCTGACGACTATACGGCCCGCACCCCATATGTTGTCATATCGCGCGGTGCCAGCGGGTCGGAACAGGAACATCTGAAGGCGCTTTTCGCCACGCTGGCGGCGTTCCGGCCAGAGACGAAAGAACTCCTCACCGAAAATGATCTCATAGCCCCCACGTTGCAGATGCTTCTGCGGAAAAATTACGGTCGTTCCGACAAAGATACGTCCGATTATCTCAGCGCCCGATCTCACCCGATTATCTTCAATAAAGACGATCTCAATCCCGGTGGAATGGTCAGAGATGCCCATGCCATGGCACCGGAGGAAATCCCCCCGCTGGTCAAAATCAGAGTAGACGATGAATCAGTGGCCGGAGGAGCCAAACTGAAACAGAGGTTCACCACTCCCTCGGCCATTTCCCGGGTCATCAGCGGAGACCCCAAAGAATACACGGCTGTACTCAGCGCCGAAGACAGCATTGATGTCGGCGATGAGGATCTGCGATGGGAATGGAAGATTCTTGCGGGAGACAAAGACAGAACGGTGCTTGAACCGGCCGAGGAAGACGGTTCCAGAACCCGCCTTGAAATCGAGCCCCAGCCCGGACGCGTGGACATAGCGGCCTTCGCCCACAATGGAAAAAACTGGTCCGCCCCTGCCTTTCTGAGTGT
>JBKHGK010000306.1:0-2650 GCA_046539705.1 Candidatus Brocadiia bacterium
TTCTCCTCTCCCGTTTCCTCCTCCTTTTCCTTTCCCGTTTCTTCCTCCTTTTCCTCTCTCACGAGTCGGACGTTTCGGAATTGTATCGGTTCCGCTGGTCGGGAGTAGAAAAGAAGTGACAACTTATAAACCCGGGCGGGGTCCACGATAGCGGTATTGTGGCGCCAGTCGCTTTCTTTTGATTTAAAGTCCTCGTGCTGCAGGTCGAACTTTAAAGTTTCGGGACCGTCATCGGTTTTTACTTCCTTTATCCGGCTTTCAAAAAGTTTGTGGTCGGGCAGGGTCCATACTCCCAGGGCGAGCTTAACTTTTTCCGGTGATGCCACGTCCACCTGCAGTTCGTCGTAATCGCGAATGTCACACTGTTGCTGGAGGCTTAGAGCCCATTTATCTTTGGATCCTTTTTCAGGGGTGCAGCTGATGAGTCTCTCGTCCTCTTCCCCCTCCTCTATGGTGATATCTGATGTGTTGGCCCAATTTTCGTTGGTCCAGCGCAGCGGCTGGAACGGGGCATCCAGCAGGACTTCGGGGTCCTTTTCCTGGAGCTGTTCTTCTATCTTACCCCGGATCTCCGCCAGTTGTTTCTGTCGTTCTCTCTGCCTTTTTTCTTCTTCTTCGCGGCGTTCCTTCTCCTCCGGTTCCACCCATTGGTCCTTGTATTGTACCAGGCCTTTTTCCCGCATCTCCTCTGCATGGGCCTGCTGTTGCAGTTCCTCTTTTTCCTCCGGCGATATCCATTCCCCATCATACAGCACCCATCCCCGGCCGCCGTGCTTTATCTCATCCGTTTCCAGCATTTCCCGTGCGTCCGCCAGCAGTGTCTCGCTTTCCTCCGTGGGGCACTCCATTTTATCCGCGGCTTCGGTCACTGTCTTCAGGCGGGCTTGAGCGTCCTCGTAGTCTTCGTTGTCCACATCCGAGCGTGCCTGTTTGAGGAGCTTCCGCATCTCGTCAATCAGTTCTGCACGTCGACGTTTGTTGTTCCGGAGCCGTTCTATCCGGTCACCGCTCTCCGATATGGCGTCGACGAAGTCGCCGTCCCCGTACTGATTTTCATAATCCCGTGCAACGGAATTCACCTCTTTCCATGCCCCGATTGCTTCCTCGCGATTGCAGGGGGCATCGCCGAATTCCCGTGCCTCTTCAATGGCTTCGATCACCGTTTCACGGTTCTGTTCCTTTTCACGTTGTTGTTTCGCCCGGTGACTCCGATAACGGGAATATCCCAGCGCGCCTCCGCCGGCCAGTACGGCCAGCATAATCACGGTGACAATCAGGGGTGTATAATTTCGGCGGGCCTCGTGCACATCCACCACCGTGGTGGTGGGATCGGTGGCCGGTTGCTGGGGCTCCGGGGGGGGTTGGGCCGGGGAGCCATCCGATGGGGAGTCATCCGGTGGGGAGTCATCCGGTGGGGCCGAGGACTCGTTTGTTTCTGATTCGCCCCCTGATTCAGAGCCCGAATCTTCCCCTCCCGCCAGCCGCATCAGTTCCTGGCGCATATCTTTTTCATCCGGTTCAGCGTCCCCGCCGCTGTCCTCCACCCGGATGGGCGTGCCGCATTCCGGGCACTTCAGGGTTTTGTCCCGGAACTTGTCTTTGACCCGGTAGTGTTTACCGCAGTTGACACAGGTGACTTTCAGCATATGATTCTTCCCCTCTCCGTCCGACATAGCGTATCGGGAGTCTCGCCTCTCATATATTTAGCCCGCATATTTCACAAACCTCAAGCGTTAATTATTCTAAAACCAATATCAGCAAACGTTAATCACAACCTCAAAGACAGGTTTATAATAACAGGGTGTTTTCAACGGTATCGGCGACACCGGTTTGGTCTACGACCGAGCCGTCAGCACGCCATCTATAAGAACAGCCTGCAGTTGCGGTGTAAGAACACGAGCGCCTTTGTCTGTTCTTATATATGGCGCACTGACGACTCGTGAAATATACGGGTTAGCGCACATGCAGTATATGTCGCAGATGATAATCACACTGACCTCCGGTTTCCGTTCTCTACCCTGTCAAACCGGTGAAGATGATTTTCTCTCAATCCTTCTCCGTTTTTTCCCTACACGTGTCTCCTCTTGTAAACCACTCTATCGTCTCTCTCAGCTCCTCGAGATCCACTTCGGTATCGACACAGGGTCCATTCGGGCGCAGATTGACGACCCCCAGGGCGGGTTTGGGGAATACGCCCTTCAGCCCCTCCTGCAGCTCTTTTTCGCAGGCTACGGCCACAATGGCATCCACCTCGTCATCTGATGCCAGTTTCAGGGCCAGACGTCCCCCGGTGGCGACCGCCACCTGGCAGCCATACTCCTCGACCATCTCCAGTATGTCGACGATCTGGCACTGTCCGCACCGACGGCAGTTCTGTACCGTGTCGCCGAGGTTTTGCCCACATTCGCTCCACTGCAGGCAGTTCGGCAGAAGGATGAGCAGTCGTTCGGGGGCACACCGGGACCGGCGCAGTTTTGTGACCGTGTTCAGCAGGCTGACCATACGTTTTCCCATTGTCGCTCTCAAAATGATTTACGTTCGGCCATCAGAAACACCTCTGCTGGCCCTGTTATCCCGCCCGGTGGTCTCGCGCCTCCTAACCCGCATATTTCACAAACCTCAAGCATTAATTATCCTAAAAACAACTTCA
>JBKHGK010000307.1:0-2650 GCA_046539705.1 Candidatus Brocadiia bacterium
CGTCAGGTGACTCCTGGCACGCCCCGGAGGTGGAAATGATGCCGAAGACTACGGCTGTCGAACTCGTATTTCCGTCCTCTTTTATGATAATATCTGTTTTAGTTCGTGAGAAATACGGGGTCGTTGCCCGGTGTGAGATCAGGAGATCCTCGCGAGATGCCCACACCCGTAAAGGTTGAAGAGGTTGAACAGGGATGCCGACCGTTTCCCTGGTTGCGCAGTGTGGCCGACCAACCTTACCCGGCGCTGCTGGAAAGCTCGCGGCATGGGTACGGTCTGGGCCGGTATTCGATCCTGTGTGCCGGGCCTGACAAAGTTGTTTCCTGCACCTCTGAGGGAGTGCGGGTGGAACGCGAGGGGGATACCGGGGACTTTCACCGGGGAGATCCCTTCCGGATCCTGGCCGCGGAGTTTGACCCCCATCGTCTTGACCTGCCATCCGATTTTCCGATGCCTTTTGCGGGTGGAGCGGTGGGTTTTTTCTCCTATGATCTGCGGCACTATGTGGAAGATCTGCCGCTGATGTGCCAGTACGACCTCGATGTGCCCGGGTTTGTCCTCTGCTTTTATGATCGTGGCCTGGTATTCGATCATCGGGAGGAGACGACCTATTACGTGGGGCCGCGCGGGTCGAGGGCACCGACTCCCGAACGAGTGGAGGATGCCGCCGGGGAAAATACGGAGATCCTCCGGGCAGAGACTTCACTGCGATCGAATTTTGAGCACGAGGAGTACTGTGAAACGGTTCGTCGGGCCAAAGATTACATAGCAGCCGGGGATATTTTCCAGGTCAACCTCTCTCAACGATTTGAAGGGGCTGCCCCCCTTGATGGCCTGGCAATTTACGGTCGACTGCGTGAGATAAATCCCGCTCCCTTCGGGGGTTATCTTGCCTATCCGGACTGTGAAATTATAAGCTCGTCTCCGGAAAGGTTCCTTGAGCTCAGCGATGATCTGGTGGTGACCCGGCCGATCAAAGGGACTCGTCCTCGGGTTGAAGGGTACCCTGCGTTCAACCGGGCGATGAAAACGGATCTTCTGGAATCCGCCAAGGATCATGCGGAGCTGGCAATGATAGTGGATCTGGAGAGGAATGATCTCGGCAGAGTCTGTTCCTATAACAGCATCCGGGTTGAGGAACATGCCGCGCTCGAATCCTATCCGACGGTCTTTCATCTTGTCTCTACGGTGAAGGGCCGGCTTCACAGACCACATCATGATGAATTTGATCTGATACGTGCCACCTTCCCGGGCGGCTCGATAACCGGCGCCCCCAAGATCCGGGCCATGGAGATCATTGAGGAGCTGGAACCGCATGCAAGAGCCGCCTATACGGGGAGTATGGGATACATCTCGTATCACGGTCGCATGGATCTGAACATCATAATCCGCACCATCCTTCGGACTCAGGGCAGGGTGTATATGCAGGTCGGCGGCGGAATCGTGGCGGACAGCGATCCGGAAGAGGAGTACAGGGAAACTCTTGATAAGGGGCTGGCTCTGTTCAGGTGCGTCGGGGACAGCTCGGAATTTATGGAGTATGCGGATGAAGAACGATGAGATCTGTCTGAATGGCGATATTGTGGGACGCAGGGAAGCGAGCGTCCCCGTGATGGACCGTGGTTTTTTGTATGGTGAAGGTTTTTTTGAGACGACTCGTGTCTGCCGGGGAGTCCCGTTCAGGCTCGGAGAGCATCTGGAGCGGATGCGGGCCGCATGTCAAAAGGCGGATTGGGACTGGAGTCCGGACGGGAAGGAGATCCGCGGTGACGCCGAAAGACTTATTGAGCGGAAAGGTATCAGTGATGGATACCTCCGTGTGACTGTCAGCGGAGGGGTTGATGTCAGTGGGGGAGGCGACCTGAGGCCTGCCGTAATGATAGATGCCCGCAGAATGGAACTGAACCCCATAGATGATGCCTCGTCGATGAGGCTTGTTCGTGCCCCCTGGCGGAGGAATGAGACCTCCCCGTTTGCCGCCATGAAATCGCTCAGCTATCAGGAGAACAAATTGGCCATGCGCCTGGCAGCAAGGATGGGCGGGGACGAAGTATATTTTCTCAACACAAAAGGCAATCTCGCGGAGGGAGCCATATCCAATCTTTTCTGGGTTTCCGGACGGCACGTTTACACACCTGCCGAAAGCCAGGGGCTTCTTCCGGGCATCGGACGCAGGGTGGTGCTGGAAGTATGTGAAGAAGAGGGGATTCCCACCACCTGCGGTGCCTTCTCCGAGAAGGCTCTTTTGGAGGCTGAGGAGGTCTTTTGTACCAACTCCCTCCGGGGGGTAATACCCGTAGAGGATATTCTGCATCCTCACCGTATTACGGTGCCCGGCCGGGATGTTACAGAACGAGTGCAGAGCCTGACGGCGACGAGGATTAAACAGGAGTGCGGGAGTTAACCCGCATATTTCACAAACCTCAAACTTTAATTATTCTAAAAGCAACTTCAGCAGACGTGAATTGCGAAGTCACAGACAGGTTTATAACAACAGGGTGTTTTAACAGTGCCGGCAACACCGGTTTGGTCTACGACCGAGCCGTCAGCACGCCATATATAAGAACAGCCTGCAGTTGCGGTGTAAGAACACGAGCGCCTTTGACTGTTCTCATATCTGGCGCACTGACGACTCGTGAAATATGCGGGT
>JBKHGK010000308.1:0-2645 GCA_046539705.1 Candidatus Brocadiia bacterium
TACGAGATGAGAAACGACTCTTTTTTGCGGAGGTGAAGAACATGCGCCGACATACTGGATCGCTGACGGCCGTGATTGTGACCGCTCTGAGCCTTGCCGTTGCCCTTACGCTTGGCCTTGCCGGATGCAATGAGGTGGACCGGCCGAAGGATGACGATACGTCCGAGGAGGAACCGGAGCACAAAGTTGATGATTGGGAATATGACCCGGACGACGAAGGCGAATGGCGCGGTGCAGCCAGGAAGAGCGCCCGCGGCAGCGGGTCATCCGGGAAAACGCAGGTGATGGGGCTCTCGGCAGCATCGAGCGGATCAGCAGCCGAGGAATCCGATGATCTCGGGTTTGCCGTCGGTGGAGCCAAGGACGTCAACAATATGCGCGATAACGTGGAGGGAGGGTTCCTGCCCCTGCCCACCGATATTACCGCCGAGGGACTGTTCTACGACTATTATTTCGACACCGGCAAGGAGCGTCCCGCCGAACACCTGTTCGAGCCTTCATACTCCCGGGCCGTTTCCAGTGATCCCGTATCGGGCGCCCGGGAACGCTATCTGAGCGTGGGACTGAACTCCAATCTGAAGGCGGCGGACTTCGATCGCAAAGATCTCAACCTGGTGGTGGTGCTGGATATCTCCGGGTCCATGAGTTCAGCATTTGACCGATATTACTACGACGGCACCACCCAGAAAGAGTTGCCGGAGGAGGAACGGGACAAAACGAAAATGGCGGTCGCACGTGAATCACTGCTGGCCCTGCTGGACCATCTCCGGGCGGACGATCGCCTCGGGATCGTTCTGTTCAACAACAATGCGCACCTGGCCAAACCCCTGAGAAAAATCTCCGGGACCGATATGGACGCTATCAGGGAGCATATCGAGGACCTGGAAGCAGACGGTGGGACCAGAATGTCGGCCGGAATGGATATGGCCACCGAACTTTACGGGGAACTGGAGGAAATCGACCCCACGGAGCGTGAAAACCGCATTATCTTCCTCACCGACGCCATGCCAAATCTGGGACGCACCGGGGGGGAAAGGCTGGGTAAAATGTTCGAGAACAATGCTGAGGAAGGGATCTATACCACCTTTGTCGGTATGGGTGTGGATTTCAACACCGAGCTTGTGGAAACGGTCAACAAGACGCGCGGTGCGAATCACTATGCCGTCCACAGTCCCGGGGAGTTCAGGAACCGCATGGATCGGGATTTTGAGTTTATGGTGACCCCTCTGGTCTTTGACCTGCAGCTCAACCTGGAGGCGGAGGGGTACAGTATCGAGAAGGTTTACGGATCACCGGAGGCCGAAGAGGCCACCGATACGTTGATGAAGGTAAAGACGCTTTTCCCGTCCCGGACGAAGGAGGGGAAAACCAGGGGCGGGGTGGTGTTGCTGAAGCTGCGACGCGAGGATGACGGTGAGGGTCACATCGAGCTCTCGGCCTCGTATGAGGACAGGACAGGGGAGGAGTCGGAAGTCACCAGGGAGGTGGAATTCGCGGCTGAGGATGAGGATTTTTATGACAACACCGGCATTCGGAAGGCCATTCTGCTCTCCCGCTACGCCGAGCTGCTGCGCAACTGGGCCACCGATCAACGCAAAGCTCTGAAGGAAGACGATGAGATTGAACCGGTGGTTACCCCCGAACGGGGTATACCGATCTGTCCCCCGCGACGGCCCCGTCAGCTGGGCGAGTGGGAGCGCAAATCCGTCCCTCTGGAGGTGTCCGGGACCTACAGTAAGGTCTTCACGGGATTTCTCCGACATCTCCAGGAAGAGATGAAAGCGCTGGAGGATGACAACCTGGAGCAGGAGGTGAAAATCCTGGAGAAACTCAGCAAAAAAGGTGGAGAATGAATCCGGATTTTGATGCCCGTGTCTTTGATGCACAGGGAAAACCACTCACCTGCCTGAGCGTGTAAACTCTGCAGGTGAACATCACCTTGCGGTGCAATCAGGCGTGTGCCCACTGCCACCTGCGGGCTGAACCGGATCGCGACGAGTCCATGACGGAGGAAACGGTCAGGGAGGTTCTGGATGCGGTTGAGCGCATGAGTCAACCCGCGGTGGATATCACCGGCGGAGCCCCCGAACTGAATGAAAACCTGTCGCTGTTGGTGCGGGAAGCGCGCAACCGCGGGTGCGAAGTGATGGTGAGGACAAATCTGACGGCTCTGGCGGACAACTGGGAATTGAGCGGGCTGTATGCGGATAATGGCGTGAGACTGGTGGCTTCTCTCCCGTGCTACAGTCGGGAGAAGTGGACTCACAACCCGGGGGCGGTGTTTACGACCGGAGTATTGAGACGCTCCGGAAATTGAATGAACGGGGGTACGGATGGGACCCGTCGCTGGAACTGGATCTGGTATACAATCCGGCGGACGCATCGTTGCCACCGGATCAGGCCGGGTTGGAGGAGGATTACCGAAGAGAACTGGAGGATCGTTGTGAAATCCGGTTTACGAATCTGCTGACGATCACCAATATGCCCCTCGGTCGGTTCGCTGACGCACTTAAACGGGACGGTGAAATGGAGCAATACATGCGCATATTCCGCGGCGCGTTCAATCCGGACACGCTATCATCGCTGATGTGCCGTCACCAGGTGAACGTGGGGCCGGAGGGCAGGCTGTATGACTGTGATTTTCA
>JBKHGK010000309.1:0-2635 GCA_046539705.1 Candidatus Brocadiia bacterium
GCGGCTTCAACAATTGCTCACAGGCAGTTTACACAGATTCCCGTGGAGCAAACAAACAGATCATGTGTGCTCCTCCCGTTGCCGGTCATTGCCCCGGTATTCCCGGGCGGTAACCCGGGGTGTGGAGCCAGTGTCGGCGAGGCCTTGCACCTGGAAGACGTGCCTGCGGCCATCGGCGAGATCGACCTCCAGCTCGGAGGGACCGGACGCTGTTACTCGCCTTACGATCGGCTCGTTTTCGTGCGGTTCGATGACCGTCAGGTAACGCGTGTCCCGGCCCTGTGTGCGGATGCTCATCGAGTGTCGCTTTTGGCTACCCCCATCACGACCATCCGGATACTGCCCGATCATCAGCCGGCCGGCGGCTGGCCACGCCGAATGCACGTTCAGTTTGAGGACTCCATCCAGGTTGGGCGGGTCGTTCTTGAAATGTTGTTCGAACTGCACGGCCAGAGGACCTTCGTAATCATACCAGTCGCAATCGGTGATGAACCGGCATGCACCTGCCTCCGCAAATTGCTCATCGTGCCCGGTGAGGTCTTTTGCGGAAGCGGTGATGCTCTGCAGTCCCACCGGATGGATCATCCAGTCAAACGTGTGTTCCTGTGATTCCGGGTGCGCGGGTGCGCTTTGCACCGAATCGGCCAGCATGATGTAGCCGTCAGTAACCAGCATCAACCGGCGGTGGCGCATGGGTTCGGTCCTTTCAGAATCGGGTGTGGTCCACGGAGCAATCGCCTGCACCGCGGCGGCGCGGAACATATCCCCCTCAAAGGTGAACAGAAGCGTGCACTCGGCGTAATGCTGGTTTCCCTGATCCACCAGGATCATGTTGTGGTTGGGAGAGGTCTTCAGCCAACCGCCCTGCTCGGGCACATCATATTTCCAATCCACGACGGCCTCCGTGCGGTAGAAGCTCCGCCCGTAACGCATGATGGAAAGCAGGTTGGTCTGGTCGTAGTGGCCATGTCCGTGCCCATGGGAACCGCATTTGAGGACCGCCTGGAGCTGCTCCCGCGGATCCTGCCCATCGGCCAGCGTTGATCGGAGAACATACAGTCCGGCATTGTCGGCTCGGGCGACCGGCGGCCGCGGTGAACGGCTTTTCGGAACCTCGTCCGCCCCGTAGACCAGTGCGTCGAACCCTCCGCGTTCGCCGCCCAGTGCCCACGCGAAATCGGGGTCCTGAAAATGTGCGTGGGCGGTTTCGCAGACATTCTGCAGCTGGAGCTCCCCGGACTTGTTATTGGCGAAGACCACGCCCCGGTAATCCGCCAGCGGAATAAGGCAATCGAACATATCCTTGAGCGTCCTGTAGTTGCGACGCCGGGGTCCCTGTATGATACGATCCGGAATTGTCCCATCGGCCATCCGATCCCCGGTGGTGTCGAGTCCGGACGTCTTCCGGATGCCGGCGTGCCGGATATAGGACGGTCGCACGCGGCGGTCGAACAGGTTGTATCCCCAGGGTTCACACGCCCGGGCGATTTTCCAGAGAAACTCCGTCACCAGCCGGTGATATCCCGGGTCAGTCTCAAACCAGAATCCATCATCGAGGATGCCGTAGGACATCTGCTTGTCAAACCCGCCCGGTCCCCACAGATAGCGCTTGACGTGATTGAGATCCTGCAGGGCCAGTGAGCAGATTACGCCACCCGCGACCACAGAAAGAGGGTGATTGCCGATACGGCTGTCGTCCAGATACGGCCTCATGTCCTGCAGAAGATATTCTTCGGTCGCCGCCCATTGCCGGATGAACAGCCGCATTGACCGGCGAATCTGTTCATCTTCCGCATCAGACAACACGTCGCCGGAGCGCAGCAGATCATACGCCTGGCCCACCTGTTGCCAGAGTACCCCCTGTTTGACGGCATATCGGGAGACCGCTCGCATCGTGGCGGGAAATCCCTTCTCCGGGTCCGAGAGTTTTAACAGAAACTCGACTACTTTCCGGGCATGGGTGCGGTTGCCGGTGAGCTTCCACGCGGCGATGGTATCACGAATGTACCGACCTCCGGCTACGCCAGCCCCAAACACGTAAAGGCCGGACGGATGAATATCCGGAACGGTCCAGTCGTCGGCTCGGTTAATGATCCTCCGGCCGGTTTGCTTCGCCCAGTCATACTGCCGCATTTTCTCCCTGATGTGCTCCCATCCTTCTTCTGTATGGATGAGGTAAGGGTGGGGCAGGTGCCGGGCAGTGGTCAGTATAAACTCGTCGGCGGGAGAGCTGTTTCCCCCCACGTGCATCTGGAACCGGTGCTCCTCCCAGCCGCCGGGAGCAACTGATGGGGTTACCCCGATGCTGATAAACGCGTCGGCATCCTCCAGAGGACCCAGCCGAAACTGGTCCGGTTCGACCCGCGGAGTCATGACGGTGTCGGGGGAGGGAACTGCCGATAGCCGGACATCAACTGAATTCCGGGTGTCGTTCTGGAGCCGGATGAAGTAGTTTGCCTCGTCCCCGGATTCGGCCGATGCTCCCAGGCGATCGAACTGAAGAGTGATGCCATCAGCGCTGCGGGTTGGTTGGAAATACTGTCCTCTGGAATAATCGTTTTTGTGCATTGAAAACTCAATCTCCTGTCGGAGTCGCTAAAAATGTTGAAGATGTCGGCGGTCTGCTCTGAGCTAA
>JBKHGK010000310.1:0-2633 GCA_046539705.1 Candidatus Brocadiia bacterium
CATATCTCCGGTCCCGTGCTTTCGTAATGGGCAAGGAGATTGTCCTCATTCCCGTTATAGCGTCGCAATGACCGATCGGCCTCCAGTTGCCCGGTCTTGACTTCGGTTGTCATAGCTCATTTCTCCTGTTCACCGTTTGCAGCCGGGTCGGGTGTTAATCGTTTTTATTTCCACGTCTGACCAGGAGATGAAACGCCTCTTCTTCATGCTCCGCATCGATCACCTGATGTCCTTCTTCCTTAATATTTTGGGATACTTCCCCGACCTGATCTCCTTTCTCCAGCGTGATGCAAACCACGTCCCCGGGGGCCACGGATTCCAGGTGACGCCGCGCCTGATACGTCGTCATCGGGCAGACCGTGCCCCTTAGATCTATACTCTTCTCCACCTCGGTTGTCGGCTCGTGTACCATCATACAATCTCCTTGCCTCTGATTATCCTACATCACAATATCAGCGCTGTACCCAACGTGCGCTGCGCAACCCCATTTACAGCACGCCAAAGTGACAACGATATAAACCCTATCACGCAGATAGGGATTATAGCGGCCCAGAGATGTCGTGTCAAGGAACTTGCCCATCAACTGAAACAGTCGTGGATCAGGTTCGTATGGTCTCAAAAGCCGGAACAGAGCGGTTCGCCATCACTACCTCTCTATTCTATATGCCCCAGGGGATCCTTCCTCCGCAGGTTTAACCGAGATGACCCGCTTAGCTCCATCATTTTCGGCTGTGATTTTTACATTCACGCTATCCTTCTCTCGGGCCTTACTGTAGCGGGCGGTGATTCCGGCGGCCAGGCGGATTTTGTCTTCTTGTCCCGGACCACGGAACAGTGTGAGGGGACCCGGTATTTCCGCCAGTTCCATCTGGGGGATACGTCGCCGGCCGGTAATTCCTTTCAGGCGATTCCTGTCGACCCACTCTTTTCTCTCGAGTCTGGTCGGGGGCAGCGTTTTGGCACAGAGCGGGCGGACGACAAGATCCTCCAGACCGGCTTCGCGCTCAATAAGCCCCATGGCCTCCAGACGCTGCGACATTGGTCGTTCCCCAAGCACCTCGCCTGTCACCACGAACTTTGCGCCGATCTTTTCCATCAGAGTTCGAGCCCGGCTGAACAGCAGGATCCGGCAGTCAATACACGGATTCACCTCCGAGCCATACCCGTGAGGCGGGTTCTCAATGAGGCGGAGCATCTTTTCGGTCACATTCTCCACCGTCAGGGGCACGCCCATTTCATCCGCCGCCCTCGCTGCCTCATGGCGACAGCTGGATCGGCTGGTGCAGGTGCAAAACGATGTCGTGTGGTTGTACGCATGAAGCTCCACCCCCTGATCCAGCATCATCTTCATCGCAAGTCGGTTATCCAGGCCGCCACTGAGCAGCATTATGGACCTCATGTTCTCTCCATTGAAAAGGTAAGGTCCGCGGCCATTAGCCCCGGACCTCTGTGTAAAACGTTCGGCAATAACCGTCGATTAGAAACGGCGTTCCTACTCCGCTGCTGCGGAGACAGGTTCGGCGGTCTCCTCTCGAGCCAGCCCATAAGCATCCTGAAGGTGCTCAATGACGACATCGGCCGACTTTTCACCGGAAAGGAGCATGGCGCCGAAGGTGGGGCCCATGCGGGGCAGCCCGTACACGGTGCTGACGGCCATGCCGGTCACAACGAGCCCGGGGTGAACCCGGCCGGTCTTTTCGACCACAAGATCTTCGGAACGGTCGACCCACATTCCACCGAAACCCGAGGTGTCCATAAGTCCACGCTCCTCCAGGCTGTTGACCACGCATGCATCGTGACCGGTGGCATCGATGACGACCTTTGATTCCACAGCCACCGGATCCACACAGGTGATCTGCCGCGGAAGGGACTCCACGGGCGTCCAGTTGATCACCGCCCCGGCGACCCGGTTGCCGTCGCGCAGCACCACGTCCTCGTATGAGGTCATATTGATAACTTTCACGCCGGCATCGCAGGCGGAGGCGATGAGTTTGGAACAGGCATGCGGGCCATCAGCCACGAAAAGCCCCTCGCCCCGTTCGCTGTACGGTATGCCCATTTCATCCAGATGTTTCTGGGCGGGGGCCCGGACGGTAAGTTTGTTCATCAGATATCCACCAAGCCAGAAGCCGCCCCCCAGGTAGTTATTGCGCTCTACGATGAGCGTTTTTACTCCGTTTTTGGCCAGCTCCCGGCCGGCCATCAGCCCCGAGGGACCGGCCCCAACTATTAAACAGTCGCTCTCGACGTATTCGTCCAGCTCCTCGATAAACGATCCAGCTATCGCACGCGTCACGTCCTTTTCATCGGCAGCACTGAATATTGTGTCAGCACACATGGTTTACCTCCTGTGATAGTATCGGTAAAAGCATCATTCGAACATCTGATCAATCAACACAACACTTTACCCGCATATTTCACGAGTCGTCAGTGCGCCAGATATGAGAACAGTCAAAGGCGCTCGTGTTCTTACACCGCAACTGCAGGCTGTTCTTATAGATGGCGTGCTGACGGCTCGGTCGTAGACCAAACCGGTGTTGCCGCCACTGTTAAAAACACCCTGTTGTTATAAACCTGCCTGTGACTTTGCGATTCACCTTTGCTGAAATTGCTTTTAGAACAATTAACGTTTG
>JBKHGK010000311.1:0-2627 GCA_046539705.1 Candidatus Brocadiia bacterium
GCCAGGCGCAATCCTGGGCAACTAAAAAAGAACAATATCGCCTTTTTGCCAAAGTTTATTTGGTTGCCCATCTGAAACCACGTCCCGATTACGTTATCATGAAAAATAATTACTGCATTCTACGTTCGCCTAAGAGGAGGAGATACATGTTTTTGAAACCGGTGAAATCCGAAGGGCTTGCCCACATTTCATACATACTTGGTGACGGAGCCAGTGCGGCGGTTATCGATCCACGACGTGATGTTCATATCTACCTCGAGATTGCGGCCAGAAGAGGTACGCGGATCACCCATATTTTTGAGACCCACCGCAACGAGGATTACGTGATAGGGTCGGTGGATCTGGCCGAGCATACGGGGGCGGAGATCCATCATGGCGGCGCACTGGATTTCCAATATGGTTCCGTCGTGAGTGAAGGGGATGTGTTCGATTTTGGTGATATCAGGCTTCGGGTTCTGGAGACGCCGGGCCATACTTTCGAGAGCATCTCGCTCGTGATGACCGACACAAATTTCGGCGATGACCCCGTTGGCGTTTTCACCGGCGACGCCCTGTTTATCGGTGATGTCGGCCGGACCGATTTCTTTCCCGACCGTGCCCGCGAGGTTGCCGGAATGCTGTATGACAGCATTTTTGAGAAGCTGCTGCCACTCGGGGACCAGACCATCCTCTACCCGGCCCACGGAGCGGGATCGGTGTGCGGCGAGAGTATGGCGTCACGTGAATTTTCCACGCTGGGCCTTGAGCGGAAAAACAATCCGGTGCTTCAGAAAACGGGACGCGAAGAGTTCATCGACTATAAGGTGAACGAAAAGCACTACCAGCCGCCGTATTTCCGACAGATGGAGAAATACAATCTGGAAGGTGCTCCTCCGCTGGCCGAACTCCCGCGTCCTGTCCCACTTACGCCGGACGATGTGGATGAAGCGACGGAGCGGGGCGCCGTTCTGGTGGACCTGCGCAGTCCCGAGGCCTTTGCGGGAGCCTTTATCCCGGACAGTCTGGCCATCCCGCTGGAGATGGTGCCGGCATATGCGGGCTATCTGCTGGATTGCGAACAGGAGCTGATGCTGATCCCCGAAACCCGGGAACAGGTTCGCACCGCGGTGCGATATCTCATTCGCATGGGATATGACCGTATTCCCGGCTACCTTGAGGGGGGAGTTCACGCCTGGGAGGTAAGCGGCCGCAGGTACGACCGAATCGATACCCTGCATGCGAAGGACCTGGAGAGACGTCTGGAAGAGGACAGCGCCTCATTCACCCTGCTGGATGTCCGAAAAGTCACGGAGTATGAGGAAGGCCATCTGGAAGGTAGCACGCACATTTTCCTGGGGAATCTTCAGGATCGTATAGAAGAAATTCCCCCTGAAAAGCCGGTGGTTACCTTCTGCGGCAGCGGGGAACGGGCGGTCATTGCGGCCTCCATTCTCAAAAAGCATGGATTCAGACATGTGGAGGATAATCTGGGTTCGATGGCGGCCTGCGCGAATATAGGCTGCACTATTCAGAAAGGATGAGATGGTGAACATAATCGACAATCTGATTGCTATGATGCGGGCACAATTCTGGTCGCCCTATCTTGTGGGGGGTGGCATCGGCGTCCTTTCCTGGCTGACCTTTCTGCTCTCGGATCACCCGCTGGGTGTGTCTTCGGCCTTTGCAAAAACCGCCGGCATGGTGGAGAAGAAACTGCGCGGCCCCGTCGCGGCCGAAAAACCCTATTACCAGCAGACCCGGCCTGTTGTGGACTGGAAATGGATGCTGTTCATTGGCCTGTTTCTCGGGGCCCTGACGGCCGCCTGGCTCTCGGGCTCCATTCGCTGGGTCTGGGTGCCGGGTATGTGGGAGTCGACTTTCGGCTCCAGCCGGATAATCAGGGTTGCGGTGGCGATGGCAGGTGGTATTCTGGTCGGATTCGGGGCACGCTGGGGTTGTGGATGCACCAGCGGCCACGGGATCAGCGGTACGCTGCAGCTCGTTATAAGCAGCTGGATTTCAGTGCTGTGCTTTTTTGTCGGCGGTATGGCCGTCGCCTTCTTCCTCTACCACGTTATATAAGCGGGGACGTCTCTGATGCTCGAAATAATTCGCAACAAAAAAGGCGTTCAGTATCTTCTCGGGCTTGTGTTTGGCTTCTGTTTCGGTTTCCTGCTCCAGAGGGGAGGCGTCTGTTATTACGAAAGGATTGTCGGCCAACTGCTGCTGGACGATTTTACCGTGGTCAAGGTGATGTTAAGCGCTATTGTGACGGGGATGGTTGGTATTTATGCCATGCGCAGTTTCGGTTGGATTGAACTGCATAAAAAAGGCGGATCTGTGGGGACAAGCATTCCCGGTCCGTTGATTTTTGGTATGGGGTTCGCCCTGTTGGGATACTGTCCCGGCACGGCTGTCGGGGCCGTAGGGCATGGGGCGCTGGATGCACTGATCGGGGGAGTCGTCGGCATAACCATCGGAGCGGGAATCTATGCGGCTATTTATCCCAAACTCAAACGACACATCCTCGATATCGGTGATTTCGGAGACATAACCTTCATCGACCTGTTCCGCGTCTCTAATCCCTGGTTCGTCGTTGCGCCGGTGGCCGCTCTTCTCATAGCGGTTCTGTATCTGATCGAACGGGC
>JBKHGK010000312.1:0-2617 GCA_046539705.1 Candidatus Brocadiia bacterium
CCGCCGGTTTCTTATGAGGTTGCGCGTCAACTGCAGGCCCCCACATCCGCAGTGCCGTCTTGATTTCGGGGGGCTCAGCAGTCGTTGGCCAGTGCATTGACCACCGATGCCGCCACGGGGGTGCCTCCCCGATTGCCGACGTTCGTAATGTAGCACAGATCGCTGTTCAACAGCGCGAGCTTCGATTCCATCGCGCCCACAAACCCGACGGGCACCCCTACGACGAGCCGGGGGGTCGCCCTGCCCTCCTCGGCCATCTGCAGCACTTTCCACAGCGCTGTGGGGGCATTCCCAATGGCCACCACCGCATCGTCGATGTGTGCCGATAGTTTCTCCATTGCGGCTGCCGAACGGGTCATATCCCGGCCCGCGGCCTGCCGTGCGACATCCTCATCCCCAATAGCGCACATCACGTCGCAGTCAACGCGGGTGATGCCGCTGCGCAGCATATTGACGTCGCAGACGACCGGTCCACCGTCGCCTAATGCCGTTACGCCCACCTCGATAGCCTCGGGATGAACCCGGAGTGTGTCGGCGAAACTGAAATCCGCGGTGGCGTGGACGACCCGCCGCACCACCGGCAGTGCCTCCTCCCATCCGGAATCCGATAGTCGTCCGTCGATAATCTCCCGGCTCCTGTTTTCTATGGCCCCGCCCGAGCGTAAGTCAGGTTGGGATGGCTGGACGTATTCGGCGAGTCGGTGCACCAGGATATCTTCCAGCGCCGGATCCTCCTGCAGCGTGGACCGCTGCTCTATCTGTATCTCCGGATGTTCCCGCCGGCACACATCGATCTGTTCCGGCAGATCGTTGATGATATGCTGGCCGTTGTGAAGGAAATACGGCAGGATGAGCACCCGTTCGATCCCCTGTTCTGCCAGTTCATCGATCCGATCCGATAGAGTGGGACTGGCCATCGAGAAAAACGCCGGCTTCACTTTCATCCCGCTCAATCGTGTAATTACTCTCTTGATTTTCTCCTCGAACTCCCGGTTGGCCTCGTCGCGGGAACTTCCATGACTGACGATTATTGCACCCGTCTGTTTACATCCCATTGGATCTACTCTCCTCTCTAAAAACTGTTCGTGAATACACGTCACCGGTCCTCGGCACACAGCCTGACAAAATCGGTGGCCGCCTCGGGACAACTCGCAAAATGCAGATGGATGTAGCTGGCCAGGACGTTACCGTTCAGGTATCCCTCCCGTGAGTTTGCGCCGCCACGCCGCTTCCGGACCCCGTAAACTGTCCGCCAGCCCGAACCCTGCATGCGATCACTGCTTATTTGCGAATAATGGAACTCATGTCCTCGGAGCCGTCGGCCCGGACAGCCCAGCGGGCAGGATTCCTGTATTTCTACTTCGGCGTAGCCCAGGGCCCGGAACCGCTCCAGCATTTTCACCTCCGCCGGTAAAACTCCGCACATCCCATGGCGTTTCCCGTCCAGGGTTCGGATGGCGCGGCAGAGATACATCAGCCCGCCACATTCAGCGTATACGGGGCGACCTGAACGGCAAAAGGCCGCGACTGATTCGCGCATCGACTCGTTGGCGCTCAGCTCGACCGCCAGCTCTTCAGGATACCCCCCGCCCAGGTACAGCCCATCGGCTTTCGGCATGCTGTCCTGATGCAGCGGTGAAAACTCAATGAGCTCCGCCCCGGCCGCCTGCAGGTGTTCAAGGTTATCCGGGTAATAGAAATGAAACGCACGGTCACGGGCCAGGGCAATGCGGGCCGGGTTCGTGTCACCAACATCATCCATCCGGGCCCGAGGCACAGAGGGCAAATCGCAGCCGGCCACCTCCAGCAGACGATCAAGGTCCAGATGCTGTTCGCAGGCTTCCGCAAAATCATCGAGTTTCTCCCGTGACAGAAGCGTCTCATCAGCGCTGATCAGCCCAAGATGTCGGTCGCTCAGGGAGGGGAACGCGCCGTCGGGCAACGCCCCCAGCATTGGCGGCGCCCCACAGCTTTCCAGCGCCTCCCCGAGCATCTCACCATGGCGGCCGGACCCTACCCGGTTGGCCACGGCCCCGGCGAGCTCCGGTTTTTCCTCAAACCGGGCAAACCCCTCCACCAGGGCGCCAAAGCTCCTGGCCCGTCCTCCGGCTTCGGCCAGCAGGACGACCGGTATCTCCAGCAGGCCGGCAACATCCGCCGTGCTTCCCTCCGAACTATCCACCGAGGCGCCGTCATACATCCCCATCACACCTTCAATCACGGCAATATCGGCATCCTCAACGGCACGGGAATAAATGTCCCCCACATACGACCGACCACACATCCACGGGTCCAGATTGTAACACTCTCTTCCCGAAGCCCTCCGCAAATAGGTGGGATCCAGAAAATCCGGGCCAACCTTGAAAGGCTGGACCTCCAGTCCCCGTCTGCGCAGTGCGGCCACGATCCCCAGCGCGAGGGAAGTCTTCCCCACCCCGCTGCGGGTGCCGGCTATAACTATTCCCGGAGTAACGACCATTGTTTATGCCTGATTGTGTGAAGGGTATTTTCTGGGGATGCAACGTGTGTGACCGCACCGGCCGGGAACCTGTTTTACGTGGATGCCGATACGTCGTTCACTGAACATTGACCGGCCGTCCCGTTTTACGCAACCGGC
>JBKHGK010000313.1:0-2610 GCA_046539705.1 Candidatus Brocadiia bacterium
TATGAGCACCGGACCCCGAATAGCAGTGGTGATGGGCAGTGACAGTGACCTCCCGGTGATGGAGTCAGCCGTGGAGGTGCTGCAGGACTTTGATATGGATTTTGACCTGCGCGTGATGAGTGCACATCGCTCACCGGACGCCACTCACGAGTTCGCCCGCAATGCCGAAGAGGACGGCTACAAAGTGATAATAGCGGGTGCAGGCGGCGCGGCCCACCTCGCCGGCGTAATTGCCTCAAAAACCTGCCTGCCCGTAATCGGAGTGCCAATGCCCACCGACAGAGGCGGGGGGATGGACAGCCTGTTCTCGACCCTGCAAATGCCCCGCGGCATTCCCGTCGCCTGCATGGGGCTGGGCGGCAGCGGTGCCAAAAATGCCGCACTGCTCGCCATTCAGATCCTCGCTCTGTCCGACGAGGAGGTCCGGGCCGAGTTCCAGAAGTTCAAGGAATCACAGGGCGAAAAGGTCGAAAAAGCCAACGAAAAGGTCCAGAACTGGCTCGCCGAACGGGAGTGAGTGAAGATCGTCGCCGCGGCCCCCGCCGCTGATCTCTGCCGGGGCATCCCGGGGCGGCGGGATCCGCCCAGGGCAGGTTCGGCCCCGCCACTTCTCCGGGCAGGCCCGGCGTCCTCGCCGGATCGCGCACCAGCCGGCAAGAAACAGGTGCGTTCCGGTCGGATTAATCGTTACCATGTCAGTGAACAAGCAGCCGCGTGGTGCCGCAATTAGCTCACTACGCTTGGCCGGAGGAAAGGACTATCCCGATCAATCGCCACAGGAGAAGTTCGTATGACACGCAAAGCCGTTATTCTTGCAGGGGGGCGGGGAAGCCGAATGCAGGACTCCGATGGGGAGCAGGTGGAACTGGATTCTGAGGCCAGAAGACTGGCCGATAAGGGGCTCAAAGGACTCATTCCCGTGGACGGACGGCCGTTCATGGATTATCTGGTCGACTCTCTTGTGGACGCGGGAATACAGGACCTCTGTCTGGTCATCTCCCCTGGCTGCCGCGAGCTTCAGAATTATGTGCAACAGACGAACAGCAGGACCTCAGCACAGGTCGAATGGACGGTCCAGGAGGAACCCCGGGGAACGGCCGACGCCCTCCTGACGGCCGGGGATTTCGCGGACGACGAACCGTTCATCATGTGCAACTGCGACAATCTCTACCCATCCGCAACGCTCCGGGACCTGGCCGATATCACCGACAGGATCAGCTACGTAGTGGCGTTTGAACGGGAGCAACTTCTGGAACGGAGCAATTTTGGCGAGGACCGCGTGAGGAATTTCGCCGTGATTCAGAGCGAGGGTGACCGCCTGGCAAACATCGTGGAAAAACCCCAGCAGCCTGACGAATACAGGCAGAACGGTAAGCTGTGGGTGAACATGAATCTGTACCGGTTTTCACCGGAAATATTTGACGCCTGCGGGAGAATCGCACCCGACCCGGATCGCGGGGAACTGGAACTGACCGCTGCGGTCCTTTTACTGGCCCGAGAGCAGGAAATGAGGGTCCGGCGAAGCAGAGGAGGTGTAATAGATATAACCGGGCGCCGGGATGTGGAACAGGCCCGGAGGATGATAAATACCCAACAGACTGGATAATCTGCGCTTCTCTGGTGAAGCACGCCGGCCGTCCGTTTGTGTTCATCCCTTTAAAGTCGTATATTCCAGCTCAGGCATATAATCATTTATACGGAGGGACAATGCAGGAGGGCGTTGATTTACATATCCATAGCAACTGGAGCGACGGGCTGGTCTCGCCCTCCCGAATTGCCCGGGATGCTGTGAAGGCCGGATTGAAATGGATATGCCTGGCCGACCATAACAATATCAACGGAGTTGAAGTCCTCTGCCGGCGTCTGCAGCGCTCCCCCGTGCGCGTTATCAGGGGGGTGGAGATGACCGCGGAGGACGGCATGCTGGGGGAGATTCACATTCTCGGGTATGGGATTGATACTGGTTCCCGCCTTCTCCGGCAGGCCCTCCAGGATATAATGGACCGCAAATGGCGGCAGATCTGCCGGATGGTTCAGGGGCTCAATGATAGCGGGATGGAGCTGACCCCCGAGATGGTGCGCCGGGAAGCCGGATCCGGATACGTGGGCAGACGGGCGCTTGCGCGCCTGATGATGCGGCAGGGGTATGTGAAAAACATCTATCAGGCCTTCAGCAGATATCTGGGAGAGGAGGGGTCCGTTTACGTCCCGGTGGGAGGGATGAGGGTGGAAAGGGTCATACGACTGATTCACGACGCAACCGGTATCGCCGTGCTCGCCCACCCGACCGCTGATATGCTGGATGAATGTATCGAGGACTACGTCCGGTGGGGGCTGGACGGAATCGAGGTCTACCGGCCCGGGACCCGCGGAAATAATGAACTGTACGCGGAGATGATTGCCGAGGACCTCGGATTGGTGACCACGGGTGGCTCCGACTGGCATGGACGGGGCAAAGACGGTCCTCTGGGAAGTTTCGCCGTTCCTCACACACAGATTAGCGACTTCCTGGAAGCCCTCGAGCTCCAGGACCAATGAGCGTGCCCTCCGGTGCCGAGGGATAAACTCGGCCCGGAATGGGAACCCTCCACCAGATGGTCAGTCTGATTA
>JBKHGK010000314.1:0-2594 GCA_046539705.1 Candidatus Brocadiia bacterium
ATCCCTCAGGAAGCGTTCCTGGCCGTGCTTGATGCCGACGACGGACAATAAAGCCAAAGATAACAGACAGGACGAAGACACCGTGGAGTTTACAGGGACGGAAAGAATCATTCGCCGGCAATTAGCTGCTGGCATAACCTCAGTATGTGCTTTTTGCCACCGGAAAGAATAGAAGCCCGGGAGTTCCCTCTCTTATGTCGGACAAGACTCACAATCACCCAATACCGAGCGGAGGAGCAAGCCAGGCTGTCGCCGAGTCCAAAACTCCGATGCGGGATAACCTTGAGTCCATCGTTCTCGCCATCCTGATGGTGCTCGTGGTCCGGCAGTTTGTCATGGAAGCTTTCAAGATACCCACCGGCAGCATGGCCCCCACCCTTCTGGGAGTGCACAAAGAAGTGCGCTGTCCCAACTGTGGATGGAGCTGGAGAGTGGGCCATGAGAAGGTCGGCAACAGGAATGACATAACCTGCCCCAACTGCGGCCATGAGTGGGACGGTGCCGGAGATTACTACGACGGCCCGATGGGGTCGGAGCGCGTCCGGCTCCGGTCGCCGACCTGGCTGTGGAACGAAGGCACAACCGCTCTTTCTGAAACAGAACTCACCGGCCTTGAAGCAGCTAACAGGGTGCCACGGTGGGGAAGCAGAATCTTCGTCAATAAGTTCATATATGCATTCAGAGAACCACGACGCTGGGAGGTGGCGGTCTTCCGGTTCCCCCTCCTGAAAGCCCGATGCGAGGACTGCGGATGGGAGGGTGAACTCAGACCCGAGGGGCCGCGTGAATGTCCCGTCTGTCAATCACAGGATGTGAACATCCACACCAAAAATTATATCAAACGCATCGTTGGGCTCCCCGGCGAAAACATTATGCTGGCAAATGGGGACGTATACGTTGAATCGAACACCAGCGGGCAGTTTGACATCGCCCGCAAACCGCCGAGCGTGCAGAAACGTATCTGGATTCCCGTATTTGACAGTTCCTTTGTTCCAGAAGAGCCGATACATTCTCGCTGGCATTTTGATACCGGAGACGATGTATGGACGGAGGACGGGGAGAGTGGAACCCTTCACTGTTCCGCCGCTGACCGAAGTGAGACCCAGCTGGCCCGATTCACCAGGCCTGTATTTGACCGATATGCGTACAATGGTACCGAGCTGCCGCAACAGCGGCGTTCCGGTTCCAACCGTTATTCTGCAGTGAATGACCTCCGGCTCACACTCACAATTAAACCGATTAAGTCAAGCACCGACAATGGCCGTATTGTGCTGAATATGGTCGATAATGAGCACGAGTTCAGCCTCACCCTACCGGTTCATCCCCCATCGGCCGACGGCGGCGGGGCCCGAGCAATACTGACCATGGACGGGGAGGTGGTGGCTTCCACCGGGGTATCCCCGCTCCGCCCCGAAAAACGCACAAAAGTATCACTGGCCAACTACGATGACCGCCTGGTGGCCCGCATCGGTGGCGAGCTCGTATTGCAGCACGACTACGCCGGCGAGGCAGATCCCGATCGGCAGCGCCAGACCGTACGGTTTGGAGCCAGAAACAGTGATATAGAGTTCACCAGAGTGCAGATCGATCGGGACATCCATTACTTGGCTCAGTCCGAAAACGACGGCGAACTCTCACGCCACTTTGAACTTGAGGAAGACAGCTATATGGTTCTCGGTGATAACAGCCCAGCCAGCAGTGACAGCCGGGCCTGGCTCGAGCCGGATGTGCCGGCCGAAAATCTCATGGGAGAGGCGTTTGCGGTTTTCTGGCCCATTCATGACTTCACATTGCTGTCAGTGGGCTCATCAACTGAAAAACACAATCGGGAGGAATGACGATGAAAGTCTTCTTCGGCGACGCCATAGAGGAGATGCTCAGCGAACTCCGTGCACGTGGCATCGATACGGTAAGAATACATGCGCTGTCCGAACGGGACGAGAGCGATCTGAGAATCACAGTCCACGTCACCACCCTCTGTGGGGGACAGATTTACGAAGGTGTAAAAGAAACAACCCGCAGGATGGACATCCCCGAAGACACGGAACAGGAGAAATTCATACGGGAGGCACGGTCGGAAGAACGAGAAAAAGTGGTCAAGAGATTCCAGGGATTTGAAATGCGGAAAGGAATCCTGCAAGAATAGGTGTAGAGTAACTTTACAGTCGGGGGGCATGATTGAACACGATACGAGAAACCAACGGACCGGATGGGCATAATACAGGGTGTTATCACTCTCCTTGTCCTTTTCATCGTCGCGGCATACGCAGAGCTCGATCCGCTTCTGCTCAAAGCCTGTGCGGCGCTTTTCCTCTGTGCTCACATCCTCCTCTGGTTCGGCTTCTGGCGGCTGCTGGTTTTTATGCGAATGGTCAACAATGACCTTGCATACCGAAGTTTTGTGGATCAGCTCACCGGACTTTTCAACTTTCGCTATCTTGAACGGCGCATGGACGAGGAACAGAGCCGTATCGATCGGCATGGCGGAGAGCTGGCGGTGCTGTTTATGGATCTTGACAGTTTCAAAAAGGTCAACGACAGCAAGGAGGCGGGCGGAGACACAGTAACTGTATCGCATGAGTTTGTACGAACAG
>JBKHGK010000315.1:0-2589 GCA_046539705.1 Candidatus Brocadiia bacterium
ACGGACAGATGTTCCCAGGATACCTTCCAGTGGAGATAACAGAATGGATGTTAATATACGGATCGCCGGAGAGGCCGGACAGGGACTGGTCACCGCCGGTGACGTTCTCTCGGACGTTTTTGCGCAGATGGGGCTGTATGTGTTTACCACCCGAAACTATGAGTCACGAATCCGGGGTGGTCTGAACTGGTATGACATACGTGCCGGTGATTCCGAATTGTTTTCCCGACGCCGCACGGCCGATATCCTGGTGGCGTTCACGGAAAAGGCGGCCGGGGAACTGGGGGAGGATATCTCGGCGGACGGGGTCATGATTTCCGAATATGGGGATCACCCGGCCCTTATTAATATTCCTCTATCGGACGAAGCCAGGGACACGGCCGGGAAGGCGGTTATGGCCAACGCCGTGGCTCTGGGGGCCATTTTTGGGCTTCTGGGATATGATTCCGAACAACTCTGTGAACACGTGCGGGATCATTTTGAGAAATCCGGTGAGGAGGTTGTCGGGGACAATCTCCGATGTATCAGGCGTGGGGTTGAGTTGAGCTCGGATGAGGATGCGGATCTGCCTGCGCCGGAGTGCGCCGGCGCCCCGAACAGTTTGGTGGACGGAGGTTCGGCACTGGGATACGGTGCCGCTACTGCCGGAGTGAAAGTTGTCAGCGGATATCCGATGACTCCCGGGACGGCGGTGCTGACGTACCTTGTCGGCGTGGCGGACGAGTATGGGATCGTGGTGGAACAGGCCGAGGATGAGCTTTCAGCGATCAATATGATCTGCGGCGCCACCTACGCCGGGGTCCCCGCCCTTACGGCGACGAGCGGAGGGGGCTTCGCCCTGATGTGTGAAGGGCTCTCGCTGGCGGGAATGATGGAACTGCCGGCCTTCATCGTGCTGGCCCAGCGGCCCGGTCCGGCCACCGGGCTGCCGACCCGGACGGCCCAGGAGGATCTTAAATTTGTGATCAACGCCGGACATGGCGAGTTCCCGCGCGCCGTCTATACGCCGGGAACTCAGGAGGAATCATTCGAGGTGATCCGACATGGCCTTGAAATGGCCCATAAATATCAGACCCCGGGCATCCTGCTCACGGATCAATTCCTGATCGATAACCGGCGCAATGTGGAGGATTTTGATGTGCCCGATTCCACAATTGACCGCCATATAGAGGACAACCCCGGAGAGGATTATGCCCGGTATGTGGTGACGGAGCATGGCGTATCACCACGGGCTGTTCCCGGGGGAGCCGCTTTTGTCGTGTGTGATTCCGATGAACACAACGAAGCCGGACACATAACGGAGGATTTTGCCGTTCGGACCGCGCAGTATGAAAAGAGGCTGAAGAAACTTGACGGCCTCAGATCCGACATGCTTGAACCGAACACCTATGGCCCCGAAGACAGCGAGTCTGTTCTGGTATGCTGGGGGTCGACCTTCATGCCCTGCAGGGAGGCCGTTGATCTGCTCACCAATGATGGAGAATCGGTCAGAATGGTCCATTTCCCGCAGGTCTGGCCGTTCAACGTGAGTGTGGCTGCCGAGGCCCTTGGGCGGAAAGACGGGGCCGAAGGTCCGGAGATTATCTGTGTGGAACAGAATGCCACCGCACAGTTTGCGTCCCTGCTGTCAGAACAGGGTGTGGTTCAGGAATGCGAAACCATGCTGCGCTATGACGGACGCCCGTTTTCCTCAGAAGAAATAAAAGAAAGGTTCCAGCAATGACAGTCACACCGGACGATACAGCCTGGTGTCCCGGATGCGGTAATTTTCCCATCATCAATACGCTCGATGAGGCGATGGAGTCGGCCGATATCGATCGCAAAAATACGGTGCTGGTATCCGGCATCGGACAGGCCGCCAAAACACCTCATTACACCATGGGAAATGTTTTCAATGGACTGCACGGCCGGGCTCTGCCCGCGGCCACGGGTATCAAACTGGCCAATCACTCCCTGAATGTGGTGGTGACGAGCGGAGATGGCGATATGTACGGGGAGGGTGGTAATCACCTGATTCACGGCATGCGGCGGAATATCGGGGTGAAGGCCTTCGTGCATAACAACCAGGTCTACGGGCTTACCAAAGGTCAGGCCTCTCCAACTTCCGATCCAGGTTTCGTGACAAAGCTGCAGCCCCACGGGCAGATTCCCGCCGCGATGAATCCCCTTGCCATGGCGATTACTGAGGATTGTGCGTTCGTGGCGCGTTCTTTTGCCGGGGCCCATGACCATCTGCTGGAGACAATGACCGAGGCTCTCCGGTATGAGGGTGGCTTTGTGCTGCTCGACATCCTCCAGCCATGTGTCTCTTTCAACAAGCGGAATACCTATGCCTGGTACAAGGACCGGGTCAAACCGGTGGGCGATGACCATGACCCCACGGATGCGCAGGCGGCCCTGAAGCTGGCACGGACGTGGGGCGACGAAATACCGATCGGGGTGCTGTACAGGGGAGAGCGCAAGAGCTTTGAGTCGCAGCTGCCGGTTCTGGAGGACGGTCCCCTCGTCGATCGAATATAGTGGTTCGCTGAGCGGGGCTGAGCAGGAATAACCCATCCTTCCGGCAAACCTTTACCCGCATATTTCACA
>JBKHGK010000316.1:0-2575 GCA_046539705.1 Candidatus Brocadiia bacterium
ACAGGCATCCTTGCCTGTCCGGTGAAACCTCTGGACCAAAGGACAATGCAAACGACATGCAGCAGCTTCGTCCTTAGTCTTCCGCAGGCAAGGATGTCTGCTATGCGTGGACATCTTACCTGCCTTCACAACCGGAACGCACTTATTTCTTGCCGCTTAGTTCTTCAATGACAACTCGGAGCTTATGAAAATTGCATGTGTCGTCAACGAATGGCCATCAGCAACGGAAACGTTTATCCGGAATGAACTCCGGGGGCTGCAACGCTGTGGTGCCCAGATAAAGATTTTTGCCCTGCAACGGGGGCCCGGGACAGATCCCCGTCAGTTCCCGGTTTATTACAGGGACGAGATCCCGGCACGATCCTCCCTTCTGCGCCCCGGCCGAATGATTGCATCCGCGTGCATTGGTGGACGAATGACCTGGACCTCCCCCATCCAGCTAATTCAGGCCACTCGCAACATACCGGCGGCCGCTCATTTCGCCCGGATTTGTGAACGGGAGGGTGTCCAACATATTCATGGCCACTTCGCCCATACAACCACGGATATAGCCATAATGATGGCCCGGGCTACCGGGCTTCCAGTGAGTTTCTCCGCCCATGCCTGGGACGTGTATTGCACCGGGCAAATCCTCTGGAAGCGTCTCAATGCGGCCGAGGCCTGCATCACCTGCACCAATGCCGCCAGAAAGCATATTCTCGCGGGTGCCCGCCCGTCCGACCGGAAGAAGGTCCATCTGATATACCATGGGACCGACCTCCCGCGGTTTCCGTTTATCCCCTCATCCTCAATATCACTCACTCCGTCCATTCTGGCCGTCGGGCGGCTGGTCCGGAAAAAGGGCTTTCACGTGTTAATCCGCGCCTGTCACAGGCTGAAAACAAACCTCCAGTTTCAGTGTAATATCGTCGGCAGTGGGCCCCAGAAAGAGGCTCTGCGGACTCTGATTGCTGACCTGGGGCTTGAGAATGAAGTCCAGCTCGTGGGAGAAATACCCCATGAAGACATTCCGCGACATTACCGCCGGGCGGATCTGCTCGTCATGCCGAGTATCATCGTGGAGGACGGAGACCGGGACGGTCTCCCGAACGTGGTCGTGGAGGCGATGGCCTCCGGGCTTCCGGTGGTCGGGAGCAGATTGAGCGGTATACCGGAGGCCGTTTCGCACGAACGGACCGGACTGCTGTGCAAACCGGATAACCCGGCGGCACTTTCGCAAACGATCCACAGGATGATTCACGATAAGGAATTGCGACAGAGCTGCGTGCACGAAGCCCGGAAAAAAGTTGAGACGGACTTCGATTACCGCCTCAACTCCGAGAAAATCCATCGACTTTTCCGGCATCTGGCGGACGGCTGTCCCCCACAATAACCGGCCTATGTCCTGGAGTAATCTCCCTCCAAAAGATGTTCCTCAAGCACGTGCCCCCTCATGGCCTGCTGCAACTGGCCTTTCGTGCTTCCTTCGGCCAAATCAAGCGTCCTGTCAAGCGCGTATATCTTAAAACGATAGCTATGAGTACCCGAAGGAGGACAGGGACCGCCGTAACTCAGATCACCAAAATCATTTTTACCCGACACGCCCTCGGGGGCCTCTCCCTCCGGAATCTCCGTCGTGGCGGGATCAATATTCCACACCAGCCAGTGATCAAATGTCCCACCAGGAGCGTCGGGATCATCCATCACAAGTGCAACCGACTCCGCTTCTTCCGGCACATCCTCGATCCGCAGCGGCGGAGAGACGTTCTTTCCATCACAGGTATAGCGCGACGGGATACGTTCACCATTCTCGAAAGCTTCGCTCTTCAGTTGCATACTTGCCTCCCTTGAGCTGAAGTCGCAGTAAACTGATCACGTTCACACTCGTCGTGCACGATCACACGCCCTCCGCGATCCGTTTCACCGGATGGCGGGTGTTCGGCCGGTCCTTTCAGATGCACGACGCAGTGAGTAATCCGACCCAACCGATACACGACGTCACAAATGAGCGGACGCCCGGCACCACCGACCTGAGAGCCCGTTCATTATCATGGAATAATATCATAAAAGCCGCTGACTGTCGACACGTCCACAACCACCACCGATCCATTACCCCTTCCGCCCGTTGCCAAACGACAATTATTGTTGTCGGGACCGACATTGAGAATTGCCGGTTTCCGCACGGTGAAATCGGCGTTTGTGGGTGAGTTCTGAGTTCTAAGTTGTGAACTCTGAATCCTGAGTTTAACTGCCTCCAGTGTGGTTTTCAGGCGCTGGTCGCTGATCGGTTATCTGTTATTGGCGGCGGACCGGGAGAGAACGACCACCGAAAAAGACGGTGCTGCTCCACCCGAGTAGCAGAGTCTGGATGTTTTTGGGAGAAGAATAAAAGGTGAATTAAGATTGACAAACCGGTACAGGGTGGACGATAATTCCGGGCGGTGGGCGGTATACGCTCAAGACCAAATATCGGGTTGAGGTCCATGTTCCGAAGCGTCAGGTCTTGGTTGTTTAAACCAGTGATGCGGTTCTCCGCAGCGCTCTGACCTCCTTAGCGATGCCGTCCACCTTTTTTATTCACAGACACGAGCGCTCG
>JBKHGK010000317.1:0-2531 GCA_046539705.1 Candidatus Brocadiia bacterium
TACAACCAGTTCGGTCACCGTAACGGGCGGCCCGCATGTGTTGATTACCCCGCAGGCGGCCTGTAGAATATTCTCTGGTGTTTTTGCGTATGTTCTCTCCCCCAACCTCTCCCGTCATATGGACACCGAAGAGCTTCTGAACAGTCTGAGGTCCCGCCGCTATTTTGCCTCCCAGATAAGCCATGTGGAGACGATCCCGGCGCGGCCGGCCCGCTATGGTAACCTCAGTGGAGAGCTGCCGGAGGTCGCCGAGAGCGTACTGGCGGAACAGGGGATCGGGCGGCTGTTCACCCACCAGGCGGAGGCGGTCAACGCGATACGCCAGGGAGAGCACGTAACGGTGGTCACGGGAACCGCCAGCGGCAAGACCCTCTGCTACAACATCCCGGTGGTCGAGCAGCTCGCCGCCAGCAGCCTCTCCACCATGCTCTACATGTATCCCACCAAAGCCCTCGCACAGGATCAGCTGCGTGCGCTCGGGGAGTTCAACCGGTCCGAACTCGGCCTGCAGTTCGTGTGCGGGACCTACGACGGCGATACGCCCACGAAGCTGAGACGGAGGCTGCGGAACGAGGGGAATGTGATTCTCACCAATCCGGATATGCTGCATCAGGGCATACTGCCACATCATGCCCGATGGAACCGGTTCTTCTCGCATCTGAAATACGTGGTCATCGACGAGATTCACGCCTACAGGGGCGTGTTCGGGTCGCATGTGGCCAATGTCCTGCGCCGGCTGTCCAGAATATGCGAGCATTACGGCGCTTCGCCCCGGTATATCTGCAGCTCGGCAACCATCGCCAACCCCGGCAAACACGCCGAACGGATCACGGGGAGGTCAATGAAAGTTGTCCAGAACGACGGGGCTCCCCGGGGGCCAAGACGTTTTGTGCTGTGGAACCCGCCTCCCATCGATCGGGCGGCGCGGGGCAATCCGGATGAATGGCGCAGCGGTGGGGACCGTAAAAGTCCGCTCTGGGAGGCCGTACACCTGCTCGCCACCCTTGTGGAGGAGGGAATCCAGACGATAACGTTCGTGCGGACCCGCCAGGCGGCCGAGCTGGTCTACAGGCGATGCCGGGACCTGCTGCGCAAAGAATCGCGCAAACTGGCCGAGTCGGTCCGGGCATACAGGGGGGGCTACCTTCCCGAGGAAAGGCGCCGGATCGAACAACAGCTGGTCGATCGGGAGCTCCTTGGCGTTGCCACCACCAACGCACTGGAGCTCGGTATCGACATCGGCAGTCTGGATGCCTGCATAATTGTGGGATACCCCGGAAGTATTGCCAGCCTCTGGCAGCAGAGCGGGCGCGCGGGGCGCGGGACCGATGAATCGCTGATCTTCCTGGTCGGACAGAACTCCCCCATCGATCAGTATCTGATGATGCATACGGACTATCTCTTCGAGCAGAACCCCGAACAGGCCGTGATCGATCCCGACAATCCGCACGTATCGGTGGGGCACATAAAATGTGCGACCCACGAGCTTCCGGTCAGCGACGAGGAGACGGGTTATTTCGGGCCGCACAGTGAGACAATTCTCCAGCTGCTGGAGGAGGAACAGTCGGTGAGCCACATCAAAGGGGCATGGTACTGGGCCAGCTCCGAGTACCCCGCGGCCGGGGTGGATCTGCGTAACATCGCCGGACCGGTTTACACGATTCAGGAGGAGCCTTCCGGGCGGGTCATCGGCACGATGGACGAGGTCAGCGCGTTCTCCCAGCTCCACGATCATGCGGTCTATCTGCATGGGGGCGAGACCTACTTTGTGGATAAACTGGATATCGAACAGAAGATTGCCTATGTGCAGAAACGGGATCTGGACTACTACACCCGCGCGGTTACCAGCTCGGACATCAAAGTGGAGGCGGAGGAGAGCCGGGAGGAAACAGAGCTGGGGCTGGTGGCCTACGGGGATGTGACGGTGACGACCACGATCCCGATGTTCAAAAAGGTGCGGTTCCATGCCCGGGATAGCCTGGGGTTTGAGAAGCTGGAACTGCCGCCCCAGGAACTGGAAACCGCCGCCCTCTGGTTCTGCCCGCCCCCGGGAGCCGTCGATGCGCTTGAGGAGGAAGATCTGGTGGTGGGAGAATCGCTCACCGGCCTCGCCAACGTTCTGGTGGAGGTGGCCCCGTTCTTCGTCATGTGCGATCCGCAGGACGTGGGAACGGTGATTGATGCAAGCTCTGTGGGACGCGACGCCCTGTTCCTCTATGACCGCTATCCGGGAGGCATGGGGTTCGCCAGGCGATGCACGGGCAGAATGGAGGAGATCCTGCAGACCGTGCTGGATGTGATCCGGGACTGTGCCTGCGAGGACGGCTGCCCGTCCTGCGTGGGAGCGGCCATGCCCGCCGGTGCCCGCACGGATATTGACAGTGCCGTGCGGGGGCGTATCCCGGATAAGCAGGGCGCCCGCCGGCTGCTGGAGGAACTGCCCATCTGATCCCTTTCCGGTTTCTAAATTAGACATCTGTATTGTTAGTCCCGAAGGGACGGTCTCATATTAGCCCAGGATGGAGTGCTCT
>JBKHGK010000318.1:0-2504 GCA_046539705.1 Candidatus Brocadiia bacterium
TTCAACAAGAACGTGCTTCCCACCATGGCGCCGCTGTGCACCGAACTGGCGGGTATGGGTTTCAAAAACAAACAGGGTGCCGCCTTCGGTTCCTACGGGTGGAGCGGTGAGAGCGTTGACAGGATAGAGACACACCTCGAGGAGGCCGGTATCCCGCCCGTGCAGGACGGGATCAGGTGCAAGTGGCAGCCCGACGCGGACGCGGTGGAAAAGTGCCGGCAGTTCGGCCGGGAACTGGCTGAAGCTACGCTGAGCGGGTAGGTTCGTCGTAAGTTCTAATCGCGGACGGACGGCATGCTCGGTGATACGAGGATGTCGGACCAACTTTTCACTGAAGGAGGTGATCAAATGTGCGAACAATGTGGCTGTGGTCAGGAAAATCAGTTCCCGAATGCGGAGGCCATTGACCTCGAATCAATGGTGGAATACGCGGAAGGCAGTGTCGTCAGCCGAACGCTACTTGACGCCGGCAGCGGGACGTTGACCCTTTTCGCGTTCGACGAGGGCGAGTCCCTCAGCGAGCACACCACCCCGTACGATGCGTATGTCCAGGTGCTCGATGGGGAGGTGATCCTCACGATTGGCGATCAGAAGCTGTGCGCCGGGAAAGGGCAGATGGTGAAGATGCCAGCTGATGTGCCTCACAGTGTCAGAGCGCCTCAGAAATTCAAGATGCTACTGACGATGATCAAAGGTGAGGGAGATGGGAAGGGGTGAGCAGAGGATAATGAAGGTGTTTACGACAGCGTAACTTTATTCTGGAGGCAGTCAGATGAGTATGTTCTGCTATCAGTGTGAACAGACGGCGAAGAGTGAGGCGTGCACCATGCATGGTGTGTGCGGCAAAGACCCGGAAGTGGCGGCTCTGCAGGATCTCCTGGTGCACGGCGTAAAATCGATCTCGGTCTATGCCCACCGGGCGGCCGAGCTGGATCAGAGGGACGAGGAAATCGATGCGTTTGTCCCTTTTGCCCTTTTTACCACCCTCACGAACGTCAACTTTGATGCGGCGGATTTTCAGGAGTTTATCGGCCGGGCCGCGGAGCTGAGGGATAAAGCCCGCGAACTTTATCGCACTGCCGCTGCGGCGGCGGGGCAGAGTGCGGAAACTGTCGATTGGGCCGATGACTGGCAGCCGGCGGATGGCCTGGATGAACTCGTCCGGCAGGGCGAGGAGGTCGGTATAGAGCCCCGGCTTGACAGATACGGTCGGGACGTGGGCGGACTGCAGGAGTTGATCCTTTATGGATTGAAAGGTGCCGCCTCCTACGCGCATCACGCCCGTGTGCTGGATAAGGAAAATGAAGAACTCTTCGCCTCGTTCCACCGGATGCTGGACTTTGTGGCCTCCGAGCCAACCGACGTGGATGAGCTGTTCGCGAGTGCGCTCGAAACGGGCGAGATCAACATGCAGGCGATGGAACTGCTGGACATGGCCAATACGGACGCATACGGGCATCCGGAACCCACTCAGGTCAGTATCACACCGAGTGAAGGGAAAGCCATCCTGGTCAGCGGACACGACCTGAAGGATCTGAAACTTCTGCTCGAACAGACCGAGGATGCCGGGATAAATGTCTACACCCACGGCGAGATGCTGCCGGCGAATGCGTATCCGGAGCTGAAGAAGTACGACCACCTGGCCGGGAATTATGGTGGGGCCTGGCAGGACCAGCAGAAGGAATTTGACGAGTTTCCGGGGTCCATTCTGATGACCACCAACTGCATGATGAAACCGAAAAACAGCTACAAGGACCGCATCTTTACGACCGGTCCCGTTGGGTGGCCGGGAGTGGAACATATAGACGGCGATGACTATTCGCCGGTCATCGAGGCGGCCCGGAAACAGCCGGGATTCACCACCGATGGCCCCGATAGGGACATAACCATCGGGTTCGCCCGCAACGCCGTGCTCGGGGTCGCCGATACCGTGGTGAGCGCGGTGCAGAACGGGGATATCCGGCATTTCTTCCTGATAGGCGGATGCGATGGCGCGAAGTCCGGCCGGAATTATTATACGGAACTCGCGGAGTCGGTGCCCGACGACTGTGTAATACTGACGCTGGCCTGCGGAAAATACCGGTTCAACAAACAGGACTTTGGCGATATAGGCGGCATCCCGCGCCTTCTCGATGTCGGGCAATGCAATGACGCCTACAGCGCGGTCCAGATAGCGCTTGCTCTGGCCGACGCTTTTGATACGGACGTCAATAGCCTGCCGCTCTCACTGGTGCTGTCGTGGTATGAGCAGAAAGCCGTGGCCATACTGCTGACGCTCCTGTATCTGGGTGTTGAAGATATGCGGCTCGGCCCGACGCTTCCGGCGTTCGTGGAACCGGCCGTTCTGAACGTGCTGGTGGATAAGTTTAACATCCAGCCGATCGGCAACCCGGAGGAGGACCTGCGGGCTATTCTCGGGGACTGAACCGGTCATTCTGACCTCTGATTGACCCAGCGCCGCCGGCTGTCGTCCAAAGCCGGCGGCGTTTTTTCACGTACCTCAT
>JBKHGK010000319.1:0-2504 GCA_046539705.1 Candidatus Brocadiia bacterium
TTGCCCGTAGCGGGAACTCCGGCGCCCCGTCCTTCCGGAACGTTCATTTATTGTCGATTTTATTGCCCCAGCGGACGAGATCCTCCAGATCCACTTCCATCTGCATGTTGTTGGCGTTGACCGTTGCCCTTCCGCGATTATCGTCAATCCGTTCTATCGTGCCCCATTTATGCACCTTGGCCACATAGACCTCATCGCCGGGTTTGAGGGGCATTTCGGTCTCACGGCCCTGGACCAGTTCCTCGGTCCGATCCAGCACGTCGCGCAGTCCGTTCCGTATTTCTTCGGTCGTGCGAGCGAGTTTTTTGCGGCTGAAACGGAGCTCATCGTGGAGCTCGGCGGCCGTCTGTTCGAGTTTTTCCAGATCCTCTTTTATTTTCAGGCCGATATCCGCACCGGTGCGTTCTTCTTCCTCCTTGATGCGTTCCAGTTTTTCCTCGTATTCGGCTTTGAGCTTCTGAGCGTGCTGCTCGAGAGTTTTCGCACGGCGGCGGCGTTTTTCCGAATCCTTCTTGGCCTGTCGCACCTGTTGGAGCATGTCCCGGTATTCTCCGTCGGCGGCGCCATCCAGCACGTCCCGTGCGCCGTCCAGCAGACGCCGGGGCATGCCGAGCCGGCCGGCGATCTCCAGCGCGTTGGACTGTCCGGCCGTACCAATGCTCAGACGATAGGTGGGGCGGAGGGTTCTGGAGTCGAATTCCACGCAGGCATTTTCCGCGGCCCTCGAGCTCGAGGCAAAGGTTTTGAGCTGACCCAGGTGTGTGGTGACCACGGCGCTGCACTCATTGTTGACCAGTTCCCGAAGAATGGTCTGCCCCAGCGCGGCACCCTCGGCAGGGTCGGTCCCGGCGCCGAGTTCATCCAGCAGCACCAGGCTTTTCCCGGTCGCTTGGTCCAGGATCCGGATGATACGGGACATGTGTGAGCTGAACGTGCTGAGGCTCTGTTCCAGGCTCTGTTCGTCGCCTATATCGGCATATATTGCGTCGTAGACCGGCACCGTTGCGGCATCGGCGGGCACGAACATCCCGGCCCGGGCCATGAGGCAGAGGAGACCGATTGTTTTCAGTGCCACGGTTTTTCCTCCCGTGTTGGGCCCGGTCACTATCAGCAACCGGAAATCGTCGCCCAGATGCACGTCGATCGGGACAACCTCGCTGAAATCGGGTCTGGCGGAACCACTGCCGGCCTCTTCCTCCAGTTCGCGGGTCAGATCCAGCAGGATGGGATGCCTTGCTTCCTTCAGCTCCAGCACACGGCCTTCATCAATCCGGGGTCGGGACATTCCGAACACTTTCGCCATTTTGGCTTTGGCACATATCAGGTCCACTTTTGCGAGGAGGTCCTGTATGCGGAGGAGGGCGCGGCTTTTCCGAGCCACATGGGCGGTGAGCTCCCAGAGAATTCTCTCAACCTCTTCCTCCTCCTCGCTCTTCACGGCACTGAGTTCATTGCCCAGGTCGAAGGTTCGCATCGGTTCAACGTAAACCGTTGCGCCGCTGTCGGAGCTCCCATGCACGATTCCGTCGATCTGCCCTTTACTGTGTGATTTCACGGCCAGCACGTAGCGGTCCCGGTAGATGCTGGGGCGGTCGTACTGCAGGTGTCGGCTGACGCCCGCACGGCGGATGAGTTCGTTGAGTGAGTTCTCAATATTACGGCTGAGAGATCCAATCTGACGTCGCAGGCGGGCCAGTTCCGGCGTCGCGTCGTCCTTCACGCCTCCTTCCGAGTCGATCGTCTCGGTGATATGGCTCTGCAGGGAGGAACACTGCGGCATCTCGTTACCGAGGTGATTAAGACGGGGCGAGTCATGCAGCCGGGTGAGGGCGCCCTGGAGTGTTCCGGCGGCCTCACAGAGGCGGGCGACTTTGAGCATGAGGCCCCCTTCCAGCGGTCCCCCGCCGGCAGCTGCCCGTCGGACCTCCTGGCTGACGTCCTCGATACCCGCTATGGAAGTGTTGAATCCCGTTCCCGCGGCTCTGACCATCTCGGCGGTCTCCCTGATCGCCCGTCGTATCTTCTCCGGCCCGTCCATGGGGTCAAGTTCCATCGCGAGGGTTCTGCCGGGGGAAGTCGACGTAAAATCGGCCAGGATATCCCGGACCTTCGGATATTCGAGGAGTCTTATGGCTTCGCGATGCATGGTGGAGTCGGAACAGGAGGAAAAACTACAGTAAAATGTCGCCAGGGCCGACCCTGCCGGCCAAAAAAATGGCGGCGTGAACGACCATATGGAGATCATCTATACCCCGCTGGTCGGTATAGAATGTGATGGTACCGTAAAAATATCGCGGGGACAACTTTCTGATGTGGGGCCTTTCACCATCGGGCAAACTTCAAACCTGTAGTCTGCCGCCGCCGGACTGAACAGCAAGGACGAGAAGTCCTTTTGGGCAACGCGGTCAGTAGCACACTCAATCGTATTCACCTGCCACACGAGGTGACAGGGGCCTGATAATCCTCCCGCCAAAAACTGTAGGAGGCTTATCCCGTATATTTCA